>CAIWHI010000368.1 GCA_903912435.1 uncultured Bacteroidota bacterium
CTATGCACTAATACTGCCCGAACTACATGAACCTAAAAGTAGTGCCACAAAAAGAATACCTAACAGATGTTTCATACCCATGAATTATTTGCCAAACTTAGAATAATCTAAGAAAAGTAACCAATATTTTTTAAAAAGCTGCATTAGATGTAAGTAAATTCACTAAATTGTCATTCCCAAAGTTTCAGTAGGAAAGGGCGTTTTTACATTTAATTACCTCCTTATAGAAATGGATTATCAATCTTTGAAAAATAACCAATGAATACTGGAAATACCCCTTGGAAAGCACTGCATAAAATCGCCTTTCGATTTTGGTTCATTTATTTGGTCAACTATATTTTGGCCTCTAGAATAATTGTTGACATAAGCTTTGTGTGGAATTACATTGTCTATTTCATTTCAGGACATTTTAATATTCTTGTTCCTACCCAACCTAATGGTAGTGGTGATACTACTTATAATTATATCCAGCTTGCAGCAATGGTCTGCATTTCATTGATAGGTTCATTAATCTGGACTGTTGCTGATAAAAAGAGGATTTCATATAACTTGCTTTCTTATATAGCCGAAGTATTAACCAGGTATTTTCTAGGTCTTTTATTATTAGTTTATGGTTTTAGTAAAATAAACCTTAGTCAATTCCCCTTTCCTGATTTATATAAATTAAATGAGCCATTAGGCGAATCTTCACCAATGGGGCTTGCGTGGGCATTTATAGGGTACTCGCCGGCATATAATATTCTTATAGGTAGTACAGAGGTAATTAGTGGTATCTTCCTATTTATACGCAGAACCAAGACATTTGGTGCATTGTTGTCTATGATTGTAATGGCTAATGTTGTTGCCCTGAATTTCTGTTATGATATACCTGTGAAATTGTATTCTTCACATCTCTTAATTATGGGGCTATACATAGCATCTGCTGACATTAAAAGGTTGGTAGCACTATTCTTTCTGAATAAAGAGATTCCAAAGCCGTCCTTATTTACCCCTGTATTTGGAAAGAAAATGAAAATTGTATTTATATGTATTAAAGTACTGCTATTTGGTTGTGTTAGTTATTATATTATTGACATGCTGGTTACATCTCTGATTGATAGAAAAAAGGAATTGACGGTTTCTTCCTTGTATGGCGTATACTCTGTTGAAGACTATAAAGTGGTAGCGACACTAAGTACTAAAGGGAATGAAAATAAAAGCCATTATAGTGAGATTTATTTTGATAAAGGAAGCAGAGCCAATTTCGTGAATAGTGACCCAAAATCACGAGAAATATACACTTACAGCTTAGATACAAATAGAAACTTGCTATTATTAGTTGGCAGGTTCAATGATAAGGATACTATTCGATTTCACTTTACAAAAGGCAACCTGATTAATTTTAATCAAAATGATTCAAATGTCATTTGCTTAAATGGTTGGCTAAAAAATGATAGCCTGGCAATAAAAATTCGGCCGAAAAACATATCTGGTACTAATTTGGAAAAGACAGGTTTCCACTGGATTAATGAACGTCCAAACAATCAATAAGAATAACAAAGTTGTTGCACATATGTTCTTTGAATAGGACAAGGGCAACCACGCTGGCATCCAAAAATTACAGTCAGAAACGCCAGGATACGACACCCTCTCCTTCGGAGTAGCAAATTTATAGCACAAAAGTTCTTTGAAAATGACATGGCCAACCCCTACATATCTCAAAATTACTGTCATAAACGGCAGGATACGGCACCCTCTCCCTTGGAG
>CAIWHI010000369.1 GCA_903912435.1 uncultured Bacteroidota bacterium
CCGAGCGGACGCTCGGACCAGTACGGGACTTCATTCAGGTAATTAATATTTCTACTTCAAAAAAGTGATATAGTATACCTATTTTTTAATTATCTCTTAATCAATAAGTTACCCTTAATGACCTGCAAACCTGGAATAGTTAAAATGTAGTAATAGGTACCATCGGGCAAGCTATTACCACCCCAGTCATTGTTATAATTTTGATGTTCCATTACCACATTACCCCATTTATCAAATAACTGAATTTTGCTACCTGAATACTCTTTAATACCTTCTATTATCCAAAAATCATTAATACCATCTCCATTTGGTGTTATTACATCATGTACTACAATACCAGTGCATGTATCAACTACCAGATAGGTTAAAGATTTAGTGCAGCCATTACCATCTGTAATTTTTAAGCCATAACTGCCTGATTTAAGTCCGTCAATTTCAAAACTGGTAGAGTTATTCGTCCAAATAGCAATATAAGGTGATGTACCACCACTGATTGATACTTTAATGCTTCCATTTCCAGCTTTACAAACTTCATTATTTATGGTAGCAAAATCTGAAATTGAATCAGGTGATAAGATTGTGAAACTGTCCATTACCACACATTGCGTAGCTACTTCAGTTACGTTAACTTTATAGGTTCCAATACCTAGACCACTAATTTGAGGTAATGTTGAGTTGTTCAACCACCTATATTGAAAAGGAGGATGACCACCTGAAACAGAAAGAGAAATGCTACAGTTGCTATCCGCATGACACAATAATGGACTAATAGTAGGGGTAATAGTAAATGTACCAGCGGTAATAATATGGATAGTGTCGTATGAAAAATTGATACAACTATTAAAATCAGGCCCTATAGTATAGGTAATCAATGCTGTACCCTGATTAAGTGCACTAAACTGACCTGTATTACTATTGATTGTAAGTAAGGCAGAGTTATTAGTGCTCCATTTGCCACCTGTAACATTCTCTGATAGAGAAAAAACAGCACCAATACAGCATAAATGGGGGCCACTTATAACTCCTGATTGCGGCAAGGGATTAACTGATACTGTATCATATGAACTGCAGTCTCCTGCCAAGGTATAAGTAATAACCGTCGTACCAGCACTTACGGCTGTAACCATCCCTGAAGCTGCCCCAATAGCTGCACAAAGAGGTAAGCCGGAGGACCAAATTCCGCCAGCCAAACTATCAGAAAGCATGCCTGAGGTTCCAATGCAAAAAGTCTTCTGGCCATCAATAACCGATGGTTGAGGATAAACTACAACAGGAAACCTAACAAAAAAGTTGCCGCAATTTCCAGAAATAGAATAAAATAGTGTGTCAGCACCTGGTAATATTGACCTGTAAATACATTGATTATCTATCGGAGATAAAGTAATGCCTATACCGTTGGCGCTCCATATGCCACCTAATGTACTATCTGTTACCAAAGCTGAATCGCCTGCACATAATAGTGCCTGTCCGGTAACGGGAGACAATATTGGCAAAGTATCAATGGTGATATTCATACTAGTAGTTATAC
>CAIWHI010000370.1 GCA_903912435.1 uncultured Bacteroidota bacterium
ATTGTTTTGCTTATTTTCAATGGGCTTAAACGCACAAGACACTACTGCTGTTAATGAAGACGTGGAAGTAGGTTTGTCCATCAACCCTGATTCAGTAAAGATCGATTCGTTTTACAAACTAAAATCAATCGATCTGAGCCAGGCAGAAAATCCAAGTTTGTACTATGAAGTTTTCCATTGGTACAAAACGTGTTACCGTTATGGTGGCAATTCAGACCATGGCATTGATTGCTCGCATTTTGTAAATATGCTTTACGAAAAGATCTATGGCAAAACGCTCGGGCCAAGTGCCGGGGCCATCCTGGCACAATGTAAAATAGTGAAGAAGGGCATTTCGGCTGTAAAGGAGGGAGACGTTGTATTCTTCAAAATAAAAAAGGGACAGGTATCTCATGTTGGCATTTACCTGCAAAACAATAAGTTCGCTCATGCGTCAACTCACTCCGGCGTAATTATCAGCGATATGGATGAACCTTACTACAAAAGACATTTTTACAAGGTCGGTCGTGTAGAATGGCCCTCGCAATAGGTTTTCCACAAATTATCCACGCATTAGAAAGCACGCTTTATTTTATACGTAAATTGTTGATATTGCGGCATTAACTATGTATATTGCAATTGGGACCGTCACCCCGCCCACCACTCTCGAGAAGAAAATTTTGGACATTAATTATTTAATCCACGCTTGCGGTGTGTAATCTTATTACCCTCCGACGCAAAACGGAGATAAATTCGGTATAGGCAATTGTTTTGAGATCAACGATAAGATGAACCCAGCACGTATTAAATTATTATTAGTAATTGTTTCATGCATCTTGGTTTTAGCCATTGAGGCACAGGATGTTGCAATATTTAAAGATTTGAAACTGAAAACTCAGATGCTCAAAGGGCTTCTTTTCACAACGGAGGGACCAGCCACTTTTTCACTGAACGACCTTGAAATAATTGACAGATGGAATTTTGAAAGCTACAGAAAGGATGACTCCCGATTAAAAATTCAATTGGTAAAAGGCCCCCTTATTGAGCTTTTATCAAAAAAGGAGATGGCCTATAACACCTCACATTCGGACTCTACTTATGCTACCCCCGGGATTGCTTCAGAAACGTATTTGTACGAGATCATATTGGAACTAAACATTGGCCTGGGCTACCAACAAAAACAGCATACTGAAGTATTGCATTAATTTACGGGTTATTGAATGAAGAGACATTTACAAATAGCATTTTTTCTTTTTACAATCTTAATTTTTCCTCAATGGCTAAATGCAGCTACAGGAACGGATTGTTCCACAGCTATCACTGTATCGTCCAATGGATGCTCTTCAGCTGTGGCTTACAATAACACAGGCATTACAGGAACCCTGACTGCACCAACCTGTTTTGGGACAGGTAATAACAATGGAATGTGGTTTCAGTTTGTAGCCTCTTCAACAACCGTAACTGCCAGTGCCGTTGGCTCGTCTCTAACCTTGCCGATGATCGCACTTTTGTCGCCCTCAACAGCCCCTTGCACCGGGCCGTTTACTGAATTAAGCTGTAACAACTCAGGTACTTCAACATCCGCACTTACTTACAGCAACCTGACCATAGGCAAAACATACTACCTGTACGTAGATGGGGCAAATAACACCACCGGAACATTCCAGCTCTGTCTTACAAGCCCGGTAACCCCACCAAACGACAATCCTTGCAATGCCATCGTAATACCAACGAATAACTTTTGCTCTGGCTCAAACGCTTATACAAATTATGGAGCTTCGGGCGAAAATTTGACATCGATAAGTATCCCATCTTGTTTTGACGGCACCGGAAATTTAAATACAGTTTGGTTTCAGTTTACGGCTACAGGCTCGGGGCTGACTGTTAATGTAAACGGCGGAGGAACTGGTGGGTTATCGCGACCGCAAGCTGCGGTGATATTACCGACTACCTGCGGAGGAACAGGGTTTAGCTCAACCGTAAATGCCTGTGCCCAGGCAGCGGCGGGAGTAGATTCGATCACCATCAGTATGACCAACCTGGTAATTGGTAATACTTATTATATAGTTGTTGACGGAGTTGGTAATAATATGGGTAGTTTTCAGATCTGCGTTAATAACTATAATGTCACTTCTACTATCCCAAACGATTCTTGTGACCATTCGACACTTTTGTGTCCTAATGTTCATTATTATTCCACTACACTTGGTGGCGTTCCATCCGGCCCGGTAGTTTCGGAATGGAGTTGCAATGGTGACGTTGATAATATCTCCTGGTTTAAATTTACCACTACTAGTCCCCTACAAACGGTTAATTTTTTTATCAATACGTCATGCAGTGCCGATTATTTACAGTTTGAGGTATTTAAAAATTCATCCGCCAGTCCCTGCACCTCAGCAACCGGTTGGACAAGCGTAGGTTGTGTTCAGTTTGGCTCTACCGGGACTGCGCTATTGTCAATCCCCACATCCAGTTTAACAGCTAACACCACTTATTGGGTTGCCGTAGACAACTGGCCAGGCGATTATTGCAATTTTGATTTTACAGTGACCGGTATTCAGGGAGCTACGGCTGGTCCGGATCAAACTGTTTGTATAAATACTCCGGCATTTAATCTTTCAGGGTTTAGTCCATCAGGAGGAATATGGTCTGGTCCTGGTATTACCAATTCAACATTAGGTACATTTAATCCTTCCATTGCAGGGGTTGGTCTTCAAACGTTGTATTACACCTCGGGAAACTGCTTTGATTCGAAAACAATTTTTGTTTCAGGACCTTTAGTCACGACCTCAAATAACGTTAGCATATGCCAAGGGCAAAGTACTACCTTACTGGGCGATACCACACTGAATCCCAGAAACTATCCGGTTACATTCACCAATACCACTGCAACTGCAATCCCCGATAACAGTAATACCGGAATAACTTCCACTATAGTTGTTAGCGGTATAAACAATAACAATTTTTCAGCAAACGCCCTCGTTACCGTTAGCTTTACTATAACCCACACCTATCTTTCTGATGTGTACGTATACCTTAAATGCCCAGGGGGTACACAAATATTATTGACCGGAGCCAATGGAGGTTCAGGAGAGAACTATTATAATACTACGTTCACCACTTCGGCAGCAAACCTGATCACACTTGCTGCAAACAGCCCACCATATACCGGTATTTATACACCGCAACAGGCATTTTCACTTTTGAATGCCTGCATAGTCAACGGCACATGGAGCTTAATAGTAAAAGACAGGGTATCAGGCGATGTTGGTACACTTCAAAACTGGAGTATCAGTTTTGATAACCAAAACTACATTTCTGCATATGGATGGGCACCTACCACCAATATGACCAATTCTACTAGCCTGTCACCTACAGTTTCCCCTACAAGCACCACCACCTACACTCTTACAGCCACCGATGCGCTGGGATGTTCAGCTTCAAGCTCCGTAACTGTAACGGTGGTTGCCCCTCCTACCCTTTCGGTGAGCAGCGCAGCAGTTTGCACAGGCGCAACGGCAACTTTGACTGCCACTCCTTCATATACAGGGGGCACTTATTCCTGGAGTCCAGGCGGGGCTACTACGGCTTCAATTAATGTTACACCCGGTACTACAACTATTTACACCGTTACTTATAATGCCTCTGTTTGCACCGGTATTACCGGAACAGGAACCGTCACTATTCAGCCTCCTCCTAACGCAAGTATTGTCGCACCGGTTCCTTTAACCTGCACTACAACAAGCGAAGTAATGACGGCATCCTCAACAACAGCGGGTGCAACATTTAACTGGGGTGGAGGAGTTACTACTGCTACCAAAACTGTGGCGGCGACCGGAACTTACACAGTTACCGTTACTGACCCCGCTAATGGTTGCACTTCTACTGCCGCAGTTAC
>CAIWHI010000371.1 GCA_903912435.1 uncultured Bacteroidota bacterium
CCTCCGATTGGCTATCTAAATTTTGCAGCAAGTACCCAAAAAACAATACTTGTCAATGGCAGAGGGCCGGGGTGAGGCCACCAATTGGCAATCTAAATTCGCTAAAAAACCACACTTGTCATTGGTAGAGGTCCGGGTTGAGACTTCTAGTACTCATTCAAATCCAGCAATCCAAAAAACAAAAAAGGTGCAAACTCTTCCGAATTTGCACCTTCTATTAATAATTCTAGTACTGATTATCTAATCAAGGTTACATCACCCTTATATACCTTATCCTGACCATCAGGGTGAGATACAATTACCTGGTAATGATATACACCAATGTCTTGCGCAACACCATTGTAATAACCATCCCATCCCTTATCAGCCTCGTTAGTTGAGAATACTTTCATACCCCAACGGTTATAAACACAGAACTCAACGATTTTCTGGAATTTCAGGTTGGTTAATTTGAACACATCATTCAGTCCATCTCCATTCGGTGTAAATGCCGTAGGTGTTTGGTCTTCAGCAGTGAAATCCAGATTGATTACGATTTCAGCACTGGAAGCACAGCCAAATTGATTCATACCTGTAACAGTATACGTGGTAACTGCATTTACAGGTGTAGCCCATGGGTTATTAATATTTGGGTTATCTAAGGTACCGTCATTTGGTGCCCATTCATAGTATGTAGCGCCATCTGCATTAAGGTGTATAGTAGTACCAAAAACTACAGTTCCGCTTGCTGTAAGATTAGTTAATGTTACAGGTGGATAAGAATGTATTGTTTCATAAGAGGTATCATAGCAAGCAAATGGTGAACTGGTACCTACAACCATGTATTTGTATTGGCCATAGCCCATGAAATGTGCGTTTTCCAGCGAATGGTCGCCCAGATTATCAGTACCTAATATAGCATACCATTGGTAACTTATTGTAGTCCAGTCTGGTGTATACTTTGGAGCGATCATCCACAAAGTCATTGAGTCTTTAATACATACTGATGTATCCTGAATCCTTGTATTGATATCCAGTGAAACTACATATAGTTCATGGTTGCCAGTTTTTAAACTACATCCTAATTGGTCAGTAATTTTAAGAGTTGCTTCATAAATACCCCCTACACCATAGGTGTGGCTTGGATTGGTAGTTGTATCATGTTGTACATCACCAAAATCCCAATAGTAAGTTGCCGGGAATGTAGTGGTGGATAAATTCGTAAACAGGAATGGTGTACCTAAACACAAAGTATCTACATTGGTGTTAAACCCAACTGAAATAGGGTGGTTAAAACTAATTGGAACCGTAATTGAATCTCTACAAGCATGGTTGTGGAACGACTCATACACTAATGTTACATTATACGTTCCGGTATAGCTAGGTGTATCATAGAAGGTGTGCGATGTACTTGTACTGCTGTCTAAATCAAAACCGGTACCATCACCAAAACTCCAATAAGATTGGAAGCCGGGAGGATTTGTTGTATTTGTAAACCTTACCGCTTCGCCTTTACATCCCAGCACAATTGAGTCAATAAATGATGGTACTATTGGTGCCGGGTTACTAATTACAGTTAATGTACCAGTTGCAGTACACAGCCTTATTCTTGCCGTTATTGGCGAATAGGTGCCATCACATAAGTTGGTTAAAGTAAACGTGCTGTCTGGCATTGTCATTCCCGACACCGGAGGTTGTGCTACTCCATTACGATTATAATTAATGGTTACCGGCATATTAGGGAATAGTCCATGAAGTGTTATTGTTCCATCACACTTACCACATATCGTTGGATTGGTCTTTGTAGTACTGGTTATCCTCAATATTGGGGTCACCATAGTATCTGTAATCTGGTTAGACGGGCAGTTAAGGTGTTTTATGTAAGCATAATTCACTACTCCGGCGCATAGCCCTGAAATTGTTATTGTACTATCAGGTAAAGGATTGGTAAAGAATCTTGGTTGTAACACCCCGTTGAAAGCATAGAAAACAGTATCCAGATAGGTAGGGTTAAGACCATGAAGAATAATTTTACCATCGCATGCACCACATTCTGATGGGTTTATCTTAACCGGAGTAATATGTGGAACAATACCTGTCCCAATCGGATTTACATGTATATATGCAAATACTGTGTCATTACAAGTTAGTGCAGCAGCTTTGTAGGTAGTAGGTACAGTAGGTGTAACACTTATAGAATCTCCAGTACCTATGTATGCACCTGTAGTACTATCATACCAATAAACAGTAGGGATGCCATATGGTATAGGGGCAAATGGTATGGAAGTACATGTGTAAGATGTACCTGCGCCTACTGGTGTGAACCTCCATGCTTCATTAGTTGCCGACCACACAGATGGGAAATTCCTTCCTGGTGCAGCGGTTGCAGCAGAACCTGCAGCATTTTGTACACCAACTATTGCGTAGCCGCCATTCCATGCGGCGCAAATGTCTTTATGCGCTATATGCACTTCTGCTACATTTGATGTTTCATACATCAGAATTTGTGTCGTTATCCATTGAGTGGTGCAGCTAAACATTGCTACGCTACACCAGGTTATTGCAGCAGTACGGTTAGGAGCCAAACCTTGAATTGTATAATAAATTGGTCTTGGTCCTATTGTACCTAATATATCACACCAGGGGCCACATATCGAATTAGTTACAGTAGGATTTCCAAGTAGAGGGCTGGTAATAGACCAACCAATTCCACCACCTGCAAGGGCCGTATTGAAATTTACAGTTCCATTTTCACCTACTATCATATTGGTATATGGTGTACCGTAAAAATTGAAAGTGAATCCAATTGGTAATACTCCCGAATAGCTATCATCACTATAAAGACCAATATCACGAGGCACTGAACTGAATAAAGTGGCATATAACTCAATATAAGTACAATGGTTAGAATCAGCCAATGATAACTGGCCAAATGAATTTATTGATAATACCAAAGCCGCAAATAAAGATAAAACGTATTTCATACAAATAATTTAGTGTTGCAATTGTTATAAGACATACAAAACCCCAAAAGGGTTTGGTATTCGTTCAAATTTTTATTCCCTTAAAGTTAATAAAGCTCAGGTATTATGACAATGAGATTACACTACAAGCATGTTGTAGCGTAAATAAGGCGGAAAGTTATACTATTTAATCCAAATTTAATAGTGCCATTCAAAAAAATCACAATGAAATTCCTAAAACGCCTTCCCCTAAAAACTGGTTTTATGCTATTACTTCTTAAAGGTTTACTTTTTTTATGAAATTTTGCCACCTAAATTTGTCTTACTTCAATTACATTTGAGCAAGGAAAGTGTAATGAGCTTAATATTTTTATATGTTTATTGAACCAAATAATTCAGGTAATAAAAAGGGTTGGATTGAGGTAATTTGTGGTTGTATGTTCTCCGGTAAAACCGAAGAATTGCTCCGCAGGCTTAAACGCGTAAATATTGCCGGTAAAACTGCTGAGATATTTAAACCTATGATTGATACACGATACGATCCTAATGATATTGTATCTCACGATGCATCCCGAACCAGGTCTACCCCTGTTGAAAATCCGTTTAATATCTTATTGATGGCTTCAGGTGTAGATGTTGTGGGTATAGATGAGGCCCAGTTTTTCGATGCAGCAATAATAGAAGTGGTAGAAGAATTGAGCAAGCAAGGTATGCGTGTTATTGTGGCTGGTCTGGATATGGATTATACCGGTAAGCCTTTCGGCCCCATGCCTTCCCTGCTTGCCCGTGCCGAATATATTACCAAGCTGCACGCAGTATGCGTGAAATGCGGTGATATTGCCAATTATTCCTATCGCAAGCCACTCATAGACGATCAGGTACTCCTTGGCGAAAAAGATGTTTACGAACCACGTTGCAGGCATTGCTTTTATAAAAAGTAGACATTTATACAGAATTAGTTTTTATGACCTGCATCGTAATTTGTGAATGTTCATGTATTATAGCAGGTTCGTTTTCCCCATCGGTGTAACAAATTTGTTGCACAAAAGTTATTCGAATTGGACAAGGCCAATCTCTGCAGAACTTCAAAAAATATTGTCAGAAACGTTAGGATACTTTAACCTCTCCTGTCTTCCTTGTTTTTCCGCGAGAAAGGGTAGGGGTGAGGCCCCTGATTGACCAAGTAATTTCCAATGAAAACTACACTTGGCTATTGTGCTAGTGCTCTATCTCGTTTTCAATAATTGAGAGCCTTATATTCCCTGATGGATTACCCAATTCCCCACCCACATTATTAGCCTGTTTTCTATCATTTTTTTCATTTACTTTTGTTACGGTGTTAGGATTAAATTTCCTTTAGAATTGGTGGTCTTTCACAATGCATCATAGATTCTGGCTTTTTTCCCCCAACATCAACTATTTTTACATTTTGAAACCAGGTCTCCTTTTCTTTGATCTTATTACCTAAATTATGCGATTTATAACGGCAATACTTATAGCAGGTCTGTTGATTCAACCCAAAGCCTATAGCCAGCAAGCAGCCGGATTAGATAATGTGTGGTCATTAGAAAAATGTATTCATTATGCAGTTGACCACAATATATCCATTAAGCAAGATTCGCTTAATGCTAAATTGGCAAGGAATACCTTGCTACAGAGCCGATTATCTCAATTGCCACAGGTAAGTGCTAATGGTAATTATGGCCGCAGTTTCGGTAGATCCATTAATCCTACTTCCAATCAGTTTGTGGATGCCAGTTATAATTTCGAAAGTATTTCTGGTAATGGTAATCTCTTGGTATACGGTTGGGGGCAAACGAAAAATACTATTGCCAAAAACAAACTAAGTCTTGAAGCCAGCCTGGCCGACCTAGACCAGCTAAAAGATGATATATCGGTAAATGTGGCTAATAGTTTCCTTACTGCCCTTTTGGCCAAGGAACAAATAAATGTGAGCCGCAACCAGGTAGCACTTACACAGGCCCAGCTCAACCAAACCCGTGCTTTCGCAGAAGCTGGTCGCTTACCCGAGCTCAATGTAGCACAACTCGAATCTCAGTTGGCTACCGATAGTTCTAACCTCATTAACTCTATTGTTAATTACAACTCAAGTATACTTGACCTCAAAACATTACTCAATCTTGATTTCGCTGTATCCTTCTCCATAAATGTACCAGACATTGATGAAGGCCAGCAATTAAAATCATCAATAGTACAGCCCGAGGATATTTATCAGGCTGCCATTCGTCATTTTGGTTCGGTTAAGGGGAGCATGCTCAGAGTAAGTGCAGCAGAGAAAAATCTTGCTGTTGCCAAAGGTGCTTTATACCCCCAATTGAGTTTAGGATATCAGGTGGGTACCAACTGGGCCAGCAATTACGAAACTTATTCTTACAAGCCTAATGGCTATCAGGTAAGCGGTGTGGCGTTAGATACATTTACCAACCGTAGTTATAATGTTTACCAGCCATCCTTTATTACCACATCATCACAAATGCCCTTTGGTAAGCAATTGTCCAACAATTTCCGCCAATCAGTATATATAGGTATTAATGTGCCCATATTCAATTCTTGGCAATCTCAATATAATATTAGGCAGGCAAAAATCAATTTGGCCAGCCAGCAATTAAACGAATATAATGCCGAACTCACCCTAAGGCAAAATGTATACCGTGCCCACAACAATGCAGTAGGGTCTATTCAGAAATATTATGCTGCCAAACGCGCCGCCGAGGCCGCAAAAAGGGCACTCGATTTTGCTAAAAAACGTTATGACCTTGGCCTTACCAGTACGGTAGACCTCCTGGTAACACAAAATTCAGACTTTGTAGCCGCTTCTAATCTGGTGGGTGCTAAATATGATCTTATCTTTAAGCTGAAAGTAATAGATTATTACCTTGGCAAAGAATTAAAACTATAATAATGGAGGAACTGAAAAAAGTATTGATTGAAGCTACCAGAGAAGCCGGTAATATTATTCATCATTACTTTAACGGTGTTTTTAAAATAGCACATAAAGGAGCAGCAGTAAATAACCTGGTTACCGAAGTTGATAAGCTTTCGGAAGATAAGATAATTGAGGTAATAAGGGCCACCTTCCCTACACATACCATTATTAGTGAGGAAGTAGGCGAATTAATAAAACCATCAGACTATCAGTGGATAATAGATCCTATAGATGGAACTGTGAATTTTGCCCATGGCATTCCTATATGCTGTGTAAGCATTGGTGTGATGCACGATGGTGAAATAATCCTGGGAGATCGGAGAGCACACGTCTGAACTCCAGTCACTAATGCG
>CAIWHI010000372.1 GCA_903912435.1 uncultured Bacteroidota bacterium
AGAAAAGTTACCGGATAATAAAAGATACTACTGAAGGTGGGAAGATATATGATGGCCTTGTTACCTTCGAAAACCTGAAGGCGGAAAGCTCTTTTGGGTGGATGGCAAGCGGAATGAAAGCCTACACACCGGAAGATAAGCCAATGGGCCTGCTGAAATTTTATCTGAGGCAATATAGCATGGTGGTGTTTCTGGGTACCTGGTGCGATGATTCGCATAACCTGATACCCAAGCTGGCAAAAGTATTAGATGAACTGAATTATCCTGCAAACAAAGTAACTATGTATGGGGTTGACCGCGATAAAACCACTTATGGAAATGAACAAAAGAAGTATCGTATACGCCACGTGCCAACCATTATACTTTTTAAAGATGACATCGAGGTGGGTAGAATCACAGAAAGCATAAAAATTTCGGTGGAGGGCGACTTGTCAACAATTTTGCAGGAAGAGATGAACGGGCACGACCCAAAATAAATCTAATGCCTATTGGATTGCTTTTATAGGGAATCCTAAGGTAACTATCTGGAATAAATCTGCGATTCTGGATCAATAGCCCGACAATCCAAATTTAACACATAGTTAATATTTAAGTTTGGCATAGTTTTTGCTATACATGGGTATAATAAATATGGCCTTTAATATGAAAAACATTACGCTTTCTTTACTCACAATTATTTTGATATTTTCCGCATGCAAGAAAAATAATGGCACAATAGTACCTGTTGATGCCGGGTTGAAATCAAGTTTTAATTATAAGCCGGGCAGTTATTGGATCTATAAAGATTCATTAAGTGGTGCAACAGACAGCGTATATGTAGTAGCAAATACTATTGAGTATTATCTAGCTGGTGGCTGTGTACCATCAAAGAATGCGCCTCAGATAGAATCCATCTCGATTTTACTATCATTCGCAAAATCAAATCTATCAGATTCAGAGCAATGGCATTTCAGGATGGAAGGAGATAAATTCTATTTGAGTATGTATAACAATGCCGATAAGGTAGAGTCGAGGGCTGGTTTTCATCTGTTCACCTGGCCTCTGGCTATTGGCCCTTCTCAAAATTCAGGCTGTGTGCTTAATTTCGACAGCGGGTCGGTTACAGATATTATTCCCCAGGTATCCATGAGCGGTCAAACCTACAATAATGCAGCCAGATCGGCTCATTCGCAAAGCACTCATGATACAAGTATGGCTTACAATGATTGTTTTTATGTAAACCAAGCAGCTGGAATAATTAAAGTAGTGTTCGATCATCCTACTTTATCTGTGCATAGGGTTCTTGAACTTCAACGATATCATATTGTTCGGTAAAGTAAAATCCAGGTAACAAATAGATAATGATTAATTCACATTGGGTGGGTATTTACCGTATACCTTTGCCAGCTAAATCAATGTGAATGTCTTATTTAAAATCATTATTTGTTGCCGCCATTCTACTAAACTACCATACAGCATCAGCACAGAGTGGATGTACCGATCCTGCTGCATCAAACTATAATCCTGCAGCCACTAGTAATGATGGATCATGTATCTATCCGGTAACACATAAAAGCCCGGTTTTAAAAGGAGCATTAAACACCATAATTACAGAGTCATCG
>CAIWHI010000373.1 GCA_903912435.1 uncultured Bacteroidota bacterium
CGGTTAAACCTATTGGTCCGGTTAAGCCGATAGAACCCGCTGCACCTGTGGCACCTGCAGTTCCTGCTGCTCCGGTTAAACCTATTGGTCCGGTTAAGCCTATCGGCCCATTTGCACCTGCCAAACCGGTAGCCCCGGTAGGGCCTTTAATATTCGCTACTATAGACCATTTACCACCTGTGTTTAAATACACATCTCCGGTTCCTGTTTGCAGATAATAGTCTGAATTCGAGCCAATACCAGTAGTAGGAATACCTACACCTGAATACCATATATTACCATTTATGCCTGCAATACCCTGCAAGCCTATATCACCCTTTACACTTGGACTATATAAGGCATAAGGCACACTCAACAATTCGGAACTCCCCATTGATAGGTAACCCGAACCAAAATCAATTTCGACCTCCATGTATTTGCTACCAATGCCCCAATTAATGGCAGTGAATACCCCACTGGTAACAATACCTGTTCCTATTGAAAGATTGAACAATCCAAAAGTATTGGTTGTTGCAGATTGAGTTTCCTGGTAAACAATAATCCCATTCTGAGTAAAATCATGTATACCGGCCCGTATGTTCAATTTAGCACCAGCCAAAGTTTCACCCCGCGCATCGCGTGCAATAGCCTGATACCTTATAGCCTGCGGTGGTTGCGCCTGTAATAAATTTACAAATAAGCCTAATAAGACTACAACCGTTATTAATATTGATTTCATATTCCGTTTTTATCTTTTAATAAATACCCAACCCCGTTTTTCAATAGCATTATACTGTATGATATAGTAATATGTGCCATCCGGCAACTCATTACCATTCATATTATCTCCTTTAAAAACAATAATTTCATTATCGTAATTATTTGCTTTCCATACCTCATTACCCCATCGGTTAATAATTACAACTTTATTTTCAGGGTAATGAATCAAAAATGGGATAGTCCAACTATCGTTTATACCATCCCTATTGGGTGAAAAGCCATTGTAAAAATCAAAATCCAATTCTGACACATCATGTAATTTGTAATCTGGCTGCTGAAATCCCTGTGTTAAAAAATAATTTGAGGGTGCATAGGTTTCACTCATCACCTCCCCCACTGTCCATGCAACGGATACCAGAGGCGACGAAAAAAAATCACCTTGTGAACCAATCACTGTTCGGCCAAGCATTTGTCCGCGGCTGTAAATACCAATAAAAAGTAAAAGACATAATTGTATTGATTTTATCATAAATACCTGAAATAAACTGATTTTATATGTCACCATACTACGAATGAATGGCTAATAAATCAGTATATTACTAAGGAACAAAGGTCAATCATAACCATCCAGAAGAATTACACATTCAGTGTTATGATTTATATATTTTACAGTATAGAGTGAGCAAATGCGGTTAAATGTATTTTCTTGCTACCTGGATTATTGCCCCACATCAAGCCATTTCTTTGAATCAGAATTTACAGAATCAGAGAATTCTCAGAATACAAATAAGAATAAAACCGCTGAGGTCAAGATTTGGCATCTTTCTAATTTTGCCAAATCTTATAGATTGCCAAACTTCACAGAAAACAATTATTTTTCATTTTGGGGCAATGATTCTGAATCTTCAGGAAATATTGTAAATGGTTTTTATGGAAAAAGTTGTAAACGCCAAACCACAACATTATGTGCGAATAATTGAGATATGAATATTATTATTGACAAATAATGTTCGCTTAGTTTAGTTCTAAATTTTATTGCCAAATTCTTTATTTCGATACTTTAAAATTATAAACAACATTTCCGATTTTTTTTCCACAATATTCCTTAAATATCCACAATCATCGCCCCATTTAGCAAAAAATATTATTATTATTAATATGGAAATAATCCCTGCTGGAAAATCGGTTTGTAGTAATTTATTAGCACTATGGCTATCTGTCCGCTGCGTCGGACTATCGGTATCCCATGGTTGGTATTCGAAATTGCTTTACAAAAAAACTTGTTTCTTAAAACACCAAGTAGGGCAAATCATAGTCCTCAAAAAATCCGTTATTATCAGTGGTTCTGACAAACTAGAGCAATGGGACTCACTTTTTTGCCCTTTCAATTCCGTATATCTATTTAAGGTATTAACTTCGCACCATGCAAAAAATACTTGTCGCCAATCGTGGTGAGATTGCAATGCGTGTGATGCGCACGGCTAAGGAAATGGGAATAAAGACTGTAGCTGTTTTTTCTGAAGCCGATAGGAATATGCCCTTTGTAAGATATGCAGATGAGGCTGTATGCATAGGCCCGGCTCTTTCATCTCAATCATACCTTCGTGCTGAAAAAATTATTGCAGCTGCTAAGCAAACAGGTGCTGATGCCATCCACCCAGGTTATGGATTTTTGAGCGAGAATGCTTCTTTCTCAAAAGAAGTGAGCGATGCAGGCCTTATTTTCATTGGCCCTTCTTCCTACTCTATTGAGATAATGGGTAGTAAAATTGGCGCAAAGCAAGCGGCCAAAAAGTTCAATGTACCTATGGTACCAGGTACCGAAGAGCCTATAAAGGATATAGAAGTTGCCCGCAATATTGCCAATAGCATAGGCTACCCTATACTGGTTAAAGCCTCTGCCGGTGGTGGTGGTAAAGGTATGAGGGTAGTAAATAATGAAAGTGAATTTGAAGAGCAGATACGCACAGCCAAAAGCGAGGCATTGAATGCTTTTGGTAATGACGATGTGTTTATTGAAAAATATGTAGGTGCCCCTAAGCATATTGAAATACAATTAGTAGGCGACCAGCATGGCAACTATGTTTACCTCTTTGAGCGGGAGTGTAGTATACAACGCCGCCACCAAAAACTAGTGGAAGAGGCCCCATCAAGCTGCCTTACCCCAGAAATAAGGAAACAAATGGGCGAATGCGCAGTGGCAGTAGCCCGTTCATGCAATTATTATGGAGCAGGTACAGTGGAATTCCTGGTGGATGAACACCTGAATTTTTACTTCCTGGAGATGAATACCCGCCTTCAGGTGGAGCATTGTGTTACTGAAATGATTACCGGTATAGACCTGGTAAAAGAGCAAATAAATGTAGCAAGGGGTAATAAACTATCCTTTACACAAGATGAGTTGAAGATTACCGGACACGCTATAGAACTACGTGTATGCGCTGAAGACCCCTATAATAACTTCCTGCCAGATACCGGCAAACTGGAAATGTACCAGCCGCCTAAAGGACCTGGGGTAAGGGTGGATGATGGATATGAAGAAGGAATGGATATCCCAATATTTTATGACCCTATGATTGCCAAACTTATAGCCTATGCCCCAACCAGGGAGGAAGCAATTGACAGGCTGTGCAGGGCCATAGATGAATATTATATCAAAGGCATACAAACCACACTTGAATTTGGCAAATGGGCAGTACAAACCGAACCATTCCGTTCTGGTAATTTCGATACCAAGTTTATTGATAAGTATTTCAAACCTGAATACCTGAGTCCTAAAAACGAGGAGGCAGAAGAGGTGGTGGCATTATTGTCGGCCTATATATGGGAAAAGGATAAAAAGACTGATGCAACTGC
>CAIWHI010000374.1 GCA_903912435.1 uncultured Bacteroidota bacterium
AATATTCCAAAAATAACAAATTGGCTTTGAAGAATTGTAATAGAAGGTGCCATTTGTAATTCCTTTTCCTTTTTCACCAAAAAAGCTCCACATAGGGTTATAGAAAAAATCATATCGGATTTCACCTACTGTACGGGAAATTTTCCTTGCAGTATTTTTATCCATTGTTGCATGCAAACCAGTTGTTTGTATCATTCCATTTTGGAAAGGGTTCATGTTGAAATCACCAACAACTATGGTTCTTTTATGCCCAACTGTTTTTTCAACATCGTCAATGAAGATTTTTATTTCAAAACTATGGGCGTCTTGATTAGACTCATCCCAAAATAATTTACTCTGAAAATGAATTATAATCAATGTGAAATTTCCCCAGATAGGGTCAACAATAGTTCGTGCTATTATTCTTTTTGATTCTTTAACAGGTGCTGAAAATTTGCTGATTAATTTTGTAAAAACATGGAAATATGTTCCATCTATTATTGAGGGTGAATAATAGAAGTTAGTAGTATTTTGATTGAGTTTTCTGAGTATATCATTTGGGGAAATTGTACATTCCAATAAAATCAAAATATCTAAATCGCTAGCAAAATCTGCTATTAGATTTAGTATATTTTGATTTTCACTTATGTTCCAAAAGCCTATTTTCATAGATGGATAATGAAATGTAAAGTTTTTTCCTACACTTATTCCAACTTCAATACCGCCAAAAACGCTTCTTGTGGTACGTCTACACTACCTATCTGGCGCATACGTTTTTTACCTTCTTTTTGTTTTTCGAGTAGCTTACGCTTACGCGAGATATCACCACCATAACATTTAGCTGTAACGTCTTTACGCATAGCCGAAATGGTTTCGCGGGCAATGATTTTTGCACCAATCGCAGCCTGTATGGCTATTACGAATTGCTGCTTAGGTAAAAGGTCTTTCAATTTGGTACACAGCTTACGGCCAAAATCATTGGCCCTGCTACGGTGTATTAATGCCGATAGTGCATCCACCGATTCGCCATTAAGAAGTATATCCATGCGGGCTATATCGCTCTCACGGTAGTCCAGTGGGTTATAATCGAATGATGCATAACCACGGGTACATGATTTCAGTTTATCATAGAAATCAAATACGATTTCGGTTAATGGCATTTCAAAAATTAGCTCCACGCGGGTAGGGGTGAGGTAATGCTGGTTGATGAGCAAACCACGCTTACCTAGACAAAGGCTCATAATATTACCAATATAGTCGGGTAGGGTAATGATTTGCGCACGGATAAACGGCTCCTCAATACGGTCCAGGCTCGATGGGTCAGGCATTTCACTAGGGTTATTCACCACTATCATTTTGTTCTTATCCCTTGTCTTGTAAGCATGGAAGCTAACGTTGGGCACTGTAGTAATTACCGTTTGGTTGAACTCACGCTCCAGGCGTTCCTGTATAATCTCCATGTGGAGCATCCCCAGGAATCCACAACGGAAACCAAAGCCAAGTGCCTGTGATGTTTCGGGCTCAAATGTGAGCGAGGCATCATTAAGCTGCAATTTCTCCATGCAGTCGCGCAGGTCTTCAAAGTCATCAGTTTCTACCGGGAAGATACCTGCGAATACCATTGGCTTCACTTCCTGGAAACCTTTAACTATTTCCTGAGTAGGGTTGATAACTGTGGTAATGGTATCACCCACTTTTACATCACGGGCAGTTTTAATACCTGTAATGATATAGCCCACATTACCGGCGCCTACTTCTGCCTTTGGCGTAAGGGCAAGCTTCATTATACCTACCTCATCAGCAGTATATTCGGCATCGGTATGAATGAATTTGATTTTATCGTTTTTGTGCAGTGTACCATTAAACACCCTGAAGTAGGCTATGATACCCCTGAAAGAGTTGAACACACTGTCAAAGATAACAGCCTGTAGTGGTGCATCAGGATTGCCTTTTGGGGCAGGCATACGGTCAATAACAGCAGTCAGGATTTCCTCAATACCTATGCCGCTTTTACCACTAGCCAGTAAAATGTCCTCAGGTTTGCAACCTATCAACTCTACAATTTGGTCGGTAACCTCAGGAATCATGGCTCCATCCATATCAATCTTATTGATAACAGGTATGATTTCAAGGTCATTATCCAGCGCCAGGTAAAGGTTACTGATGGTTTGTGCCTGAATACCTTGTGAAGCATCTACCAGCAATAAAGCACCCTCGCAAGCAGCCAGTGCGCGCGATACCTCATAAGAAAAGTCAACGTGGCCCGGAGTATCAATAAGGTTTAGGGTGTATTTAGTACCCTTCCATTCATAGTCCATCTGTATGGCATGGCTCTTAATGGTAATCCCTTTTTCGCGTTCCAGGTCCATATCATCAAGCACCTGTGCCTGCATATCGCGTGAGGATATGGTTTTGGTAAATTCCAGCAGGCGGTCGGCCAAAGTACTTTTGCCATGGTCGATATGGGCAATGATACAGAAATTGCGAATGTTTTGCATATATTTTTAAAGAGGTGCAAAGGTAGGTAATTTATGGCTAATATTGACAATGTGGTGGTAGGGGAATTGGTGAGATGGTGATAAGTCAATAATACAATGAGTAGAAAGAGTTTTTAATGTTGATATTATTTACCTTTATTGAGTAATCTGTAACTGTTCTTATTGTTTACTAATAAACCATGTTTTGAGAATGGAAAAAATTAAAACCACAATTGAATCAACCAACACAGGCTATTGTGCATATGCGAATCAATATCCTGTGTATACAACATGTAAGGATTTACCCGAATTAAAGGCAAATTTGCTTGAAGCGATAAATTTGTATTTTGAGGAAGTAGGGAGAATTATTGAGAAATCAGATATTGATTTTATTTAAGAGATGGTTTTAGTATTTATTGGCCGTTCTAAATCTTATCAAACAGTACCCCTAAATCAAGGCTGAAACCAGGTAGCAACTCAGATGTAATTTTGTCTTCTTCAAATAAATATCCATGTGCAATAAGCTTGCCATTAGTGAGTAAATTTATTTGTACACTTTTTTCTCTGGGGTCAATAATCCAATATTCCTTTACCCCTGCCTCTTCGTAGATTTCGTATTTATATTTTAATTCTTTTTTGTTGTTGGCTGGTGATAGTATTTCAATAACTATATCTGGGGCTCCTAAGCACCCACGGTCATCAATTTTTGAAGGGTCGCAAATTACACAAAGGTCGGGTTGGAATACAGTTATGATATCCTTGTCTTCAATGGTTTTACGTGGTATTCTTACATCAAATGGTGCAGAAAAAACTTCACAAGGTTTACCTTTTAGATATGCATTAATTGTTGAACCCATTTGCATGGAAATTCTTTGGTGGGCGGTACTAGGCGCCCCCATCTTAAAAATCTTCCCCCTTAATAATTCCACCCTTTCCTCAAATTTCCATTTGATATAGTCGGCATAGGTGTAAATTTGAGTTAGGTCTAGTTCCGCCAGTTCCATTGGGATTTGTTTTTTGCAAATTTACATTTGGTTATGAAATTAAGCAAAAACTCCAAAATGAGGATAGTAATGTTTCACCCTTTGTCGAAAAGTGGCTCTTTTATTATTATTTTTGTTAACTGATGCCACTGCTAAATCACAATCCGGTTAAATATGGTTACCATTCCATTAGGTTGCTTGGTAAGCTAATATTCCTTGCTTGTTGTATCTCAGCATGTAAGCCCAAAGAATCAAAAGTTGAAAATGTTGCTATTCAGGATACATCTGCTTATGTACCTGTTGGTGATGCATCAGGTGAAATGGAGGATTCAATAAAGTACGAATTTCATCCCAATGGGCGCAGAGGAAAAATAAGACGTTACTGTGCAATTGTTGATAAG
>CAIWHI010000375.1 GCA_903912435.1 uncultured Bacteroidota bacterium
AGATGGCATATTAGCTTGTCTTCCTGGTTTAAAGACTACCTATATATACCATTAGGTGGTAGTAAAGGGGGTAAATGGATGGTAGTGCGTAATACCTTTATCATATTCCTTGTATCGGGTTTCTGGCATGGTAGTAATTGGACATTTATTGCATGGGGTGCATTGAATGCCATTTATTTCCTTCCTCTAAGCCTAATGAAACGAAATCGAAATAATTTGGAAATTGTGGCCAAGGGACGTTTATTACCCTCAGCCAGAGACCTGATAAATATAAGTATTACATTTACACTCACGGTTTTTGCATGGATATTTTTCAGGGCTGATAGTATACACCATGCATTTGAATATATTAAGGCCATTTTTTCTAAGTCCTTATTTACCCGGCCCGAAATGACACCAAAAACTCTTCTATTATATCTGGCAATATTTGTAGTTATAGAGTGGGTGGGCAGAGAAAACCAATATGCGATAGCAAGATTGGGTGAAAGATTTCCAAGACCCATAAGATGGATGCTGTATTATAGCATAGTTGTAGCCATCATGTGTTTGTCGGGTAATCAGCAGAAGTTTATTTATTTTCAGTTTTAAAATATATTAAGGTAATCTACGGTTACTGTGGAGTGTGCCTATTGAAACAATGAAACGGTTTTTGACAAATATTCTTGTGTTTATTATAATACCATTATTGGTATATATACCAGCATATATAGTCTTTTATTATTACCACCATCCCAAAGCCGACAATGCCTGCTATGTATGGGGCGACTCTCAGATGTATCAGGACGTAGAATTAGATTATCTGAATCATAATAGTAATTTCAAGTATTTTTCTGCTGCTGCACATGGAGCAGGCCTTTATGATTTTTTGGTTTTTGCTGAAATGGTGCCTGAAAATTCAAACGTTATGATTCAGGTGTCTAGAACTTTAATACTGCGACGAAAGGAAAAAGATAGGAACATTTCAGCTATTAGCCCAATATCTTTGTTTACATTATTGAAAAATGGGTATAGTTTAGATGAGGTAGGGCATGTGGTAAAAAATAACCTGATTCCCAGACGCATTTTTTATACAATCAATTATCTATATCGTAATGCAGATACGGTAAATACAAAGGTGCCTATATCAACATTTGCGCAAATATATAAAGCCAAGCCTACTTATTTTGATGATAAAATATCGATTTTCTTTACAGGGCTTGAAATATTAAAGAACAAGCATTGCAAAATTGTAGCCTTACAATTTCCTTATCACCCAATGTTGTATACTTTTGAGAACAATTCGCCTTACAGAAAAGATCTGGAGCAGTTTGATAAGGATGTTGCGAACATGTTTCCCTATAAAGAAACAATAGAAATAAAACTGAAACAAAATATTTTCAATGACTTTACCCATCTAAACGGGCGTGGTGCAAAGGACTTAAGCAGACAGTTGGCTCCCTATCTTGATTTTAAAAAATCTCCTATGATCATTAATGTGAGGAAAGGAGAATTGGCTGAATGAATTTAAACTTATTTAGTTTTGCTTTTGGCAAATTCAATAGCCTTTTCTAACACCTCATCTTTTTTTTGTCTGATACCCTCAATGGATGGTAAAACTTTGATATCAGGTACAATACCAATGCGCTGCGTGGGCCTGCCATCGGGATAAAATACACCGAGTCCTGTCATATAGGTGGAATACCCACCAGGCAACGGTATTTTGGCAACATCCCCATCTGCTCCGGCAGTTTGGCTGCCAATGCTGGTAACATCAGGGGCTGTTTGCAATGCCATACACGTAAATTCGGCATGGCTTTGTGTTGTTTCATTAAACAACAGAATTACCTTGCCTTTATAGTAGTGTTTGTTGCGTTTACCACAGGTATAGGGTGCCATATGTTTGAGTATCCCGGGATGCCTGTAATAGGGTTCTTCAAATTTCACAAAGCGCTTTTTTCTTTTGTTTAGCTGTTTGGCAATTTTATACATAGTGCCGTTGGGGTAGTTGCGTACATCTATTATCAGGGCTTTGGTGCGCATTAATGGCTTCATGGTTTTCTTTACTTCTTTTGGGTGTAGTACTTCCAAATCCATGTAACCAATATTGCTATTAATTAGCTTGGAGGGTAATTTTGGTTCTTTCTTTTTCCAGTCATAATTGAATTTAGAGTATTCATAGCGGTGTATAGTTTTACTAGCCACAACCCCATTCCTATCGTAGCTAATACCTAGTGTGTCGGTAGAACCGGTAAAGATGGTGAAATTATTTAGCCTGTTGAGCTTAGTAGGCTCATTAGATGCAGGAACATACTTCAATTTAGATGCAATTACTTCACCTACTGTTTGCTTGCCCACTGTCAATATTACATCGCCAAACTGGATATCATCAATGCGGGCAAAGGAATCATTGTAAAACCCTGTTACAATGGCCTTATTGTCAATAAGCCTATACTTAAATGGGGCAGCCTTGATGGGTTTTGATTTCCAGAATCCGTCATATTTATCAGACCTCATTAAAGAGGCATGACTATCATTGATTCGCGGTAATAATTGGTTTAAGGCATAGTAGTAGCTAATGGTATCATTTGCCTTTCTAAATATGGGTATCATCTTATCAAGTACCTTATTCCAATCTTCATCAATAATGTTTTTGTAGGGGTAGTAGTATTGGATGATATTCCAGTACCTGAATAAGGCTACCATTCGCAGGTTGTGAGATGGGCTGGCAGAATCGATATAAGTTTTCTCATTGCTGAAACTAGAGGTAAACTGGGGGAATTTCCGGCTCACGTAGTAGCTCTTTTTGCCGTGTTTATTATGTTCCAGATAATGCAATAGTGCGGATAGGCTATCGCTAAACTGCGCTTGATTATCCATCCACTTTAGGTCTATATTCTTTTTATTGCTGTCGGTAAATTGCTTTACGTGTCTTAGTTCTTTTACCTGGCCAAGACTATTTATCCAATCTACATAATAGCGGCTTATCTCTGCTTTACCATTCATTGCCAAAACGGGGTCAATGCGGTTCATCAGTTCCATATCCCAATCCCTTTCACCTTTAGAAAGCGCAGGATGGTAATATTTGAGAAATCCCCAGACTTTACATAATGATGCTAGTTTTTCATTTTCGGTAATCGGGGATTGTGAATAGGATACGATAACGTAAACTAGGAGGGCTATTGTGAGGCTGGCTTTTTTCATACCACAAAATAGCTTTAATTTTAATTCCAGGTTTTATGAAATTGGGAAATTAATTGTCCGGCAGGGATATCTAACTTAATTCTGGATGGGGGTTCTACTTTGTTTGGTTTTCGTTCAATAGTCCATCCATGTTTTAATAGGTCTTGTTCTAATGTGCCATGTTCTTCACAATATTCCAGATAAATGTCCATAGCATCATCAAAACCAGCTTTTGCATCCTCTACACTATCTCCATAAGAAGATAATTCCAATGCAGGGCAATAAGCAACAAAATAATCACCCTGCTTAAATACAAGTAGGCTTACCTGCATTTCTACAATATTATTTCCATTAGTTTTACCCTATTATTCAAATATACAAATATAAAGCACAAAATTCATCAATCACAATCCCCCTCTAATTCCTCAATGGCTTCCCGGTAGTTAATATACTCTGCAATCGTTCCAGGGTTTTTCGTTGTCCGCAAAGGCTTAA
>CAIWHI010000376.1 GCA_903912435.1 uncultured Bacteroidota bacterium
ACATGCTGAATTCGCGCCACTCATCACCGAAAAACTGGCGCACCTTCAAAGATGGTTGCTTGTCCTGCCCCTCCGATTGTATTTTATCTCTCACCTGTATTTCTGTAAGCTGTTTTAATGTTCCGGTTACTGACTTTTGGGCAAACATCAGCAGGTAACGTGGGGAGGTAAATACATCGTGTACCACGGTGGTATATTCCTTTCGGCAGCTATCCCATCCCCCCATTTGGTTTAGTGGGCTTGTATCAAGCCATAAAAAATCGCTCAGGCTCTGGGGGATCTGATTTTTATAATTGCACAATTTTAGGTTATTCTTAGGGCAGTTTTCATCCAGATAAATATTAAGGATCCCGGTTTCAGCTAGCTTGGCCACCATAAAGATGTTGCTGCCACGCGAGAATACAAAGCCATATTTCTTTGCCGCATTCATACCTGATAGTGTAGCCCAGGTTGTAAAACACAATGCTACAAGAATTAGACTGCGTTTCACCAGCAACATTTGTTTTCCTCTAAAGGCATATACAAGCAAAGCAAAAGCAAAGAGTAGGGTAATAAGAAAATGGGAATTATGCATGAAGAGTGCCCCCAAAATGAGCAGTGCATATAGTATTGATAACCTATGACCGGCAGGGGTTGTTATGAAAAGTAGAATGGCCAACAATAATATCCCTGCAAAAACGTCTGGCATAAGGTAGGCCGCTACCCAAGGTGCGCAAGTAAGAGATACAATAGCTAAAACTATTAATAGTAATCGCCTGGTATTAGGAGTCGGGTTTTCACCGGCAGGATTTACATTTTCTATAAACTTTATTAATAAAAAGCCTAGTAAAAGACATTGAGCAAATACCGGAAACCATAGCGACCGCCAAAGGCTGGTGATACGTAGGTAAATACCATAAAATGGAGTTCGGTCGGGGGCAAAGTGTGGGTAAATAGCCTGTTGAATATATGCTCCCGTATCGCCCTCGGCAAGCGGAAAACCATTATACAAGGCCACTACCATTAAGGCAAACGTGGAACTCAACAATAGGAACAGGAATTGTTTATTATTCATTTACGCCAACGGCTCATAAAAAACCGCATTGGGAATAAAACTACAAAATAAACGGGATTCCGGCTTTTTCTATTCAATATTTAATGTTATACCTGTTTATGCCTATTCTAATATCGAAGCAAGAAAGGAGTAGGATATTATTTTTTACGTGAATAGCGGAAGCTACCTTTCTTGAATAGGACTTTATCAACTGTGCAGGCTACTATGGCTAAAACTAACATTGGCTCTTCTGATTTGTTTGGATTGTTTCCAAAAATATTGTTTCTGTATTATCTCTACGTAATAGGAATGTTAAATAGTGGCTGCAGACCTGTAGAATACAGTAGCAAGCTTGCTTTGTAAACCCTCAAAAACTTGTTTTGAAAGGGTAGTGGCTGGTACGCCCTTTATCCAGGCTACTATTTTGATAATGATTAGTGTGATGAGCATTGCTTTGAAAATTGTATTGGTTATGTATTTTAATTAATTATCGTTCCTGTGTTGCTAATACAATTGCAAACCAGGTGCCACAATGCCAGAAAAGCTGAAACCAGCCACCGGAAAGGGTTTCAGCTTTGGCATGATTACTAATAATTCCATAAAATGGAAATATTCCAAAAATAGGTGGAAAATATGAATTTTGGAATCGCCTAAATTGAATTCAATTTGTGATTTCAGGTAGGGTGGCGTAATTTTGATTATTCTACAATACTGAACAAATGAGATACTTTTTGAGCATTTTACTTTTGGCTTTTTCATTGTTGGTGCAGGCAAAAAACGACCTGTTACGTCAAAAAATTAAGGGATTGGCCAAAACAATTACCGAGATGGAGTATAATGCTGCGGGAGACAGCCTGAAATGGAAAACTATAGCCAGGTATAATGATACTGGTAATTTGATTGACTATTGTACTTATTCGGCAAAAGGGGCACTACTATCCAGGGCGGTATACATATATAATGATACATCGGGTAGTTTTATTGAAGAAAGACGGTTTAAAGCAGATAGCAGTCTTATTGTGAAGGTGACTTATGCATTTGATGATAGGGGCAATAAAATTGAAGAACACAATTTTGATGTGTCGGGCAAGGAGTTTATGAAGGTGCTTTCTAAGTTTGATATAAAAGGTAATCGCACAGTAAAGGATAGCTACAATGAATTCGGTATCCTGTTTTTAAAAGCCAATTCGAAGTTCGACCCACAGGGCCGGGAAATATCAATAAATGAATACGACTCCCACCACGGCCTGAAATTCGAGATAGGTTATGAATATACTGCCAGTGATGCAAATGGCAACTGGACCCAGCGCACCACACTTAAAAATGAGGAACCATTTGCTATAACTAAAAGGGAGATTGTGTATTAGATAAGAGTGATTTTACTCATAAAAAATGCCGCCCCTGTTAAGGTGGCGGCAAAAAATATTTAAGCTGCGGACTAATTAAAACTGTACCCCAAAGAATACGCTTTTCTTTTCCCACTCCATTCTTACTCCGTCATTTTCAATCTTAATGGTAAATTGTTCTACAGGTTCAGTCAAATCTTTTGTACCCACCGCGGCATCTATTACATTAAACTTCTTATTCTCATCATAACTATAGGCACCCCACTGGCCTAGTTTGCTATTTAATATTAAAATCCACTCAATTTTACCTGGGATGGTAAATAAAGTATACGTTCCGGCTTTAAGTGGTCTGCCATTAATAGAGCAGTCCTGGTCGAAGGTAATTTCAGTAGCCTCATCAGCACCTGTGCGCCATACTTTACCTAGTTCCACAAGGTTGCCAAAAATAACACGTCCTTTCATATAGGGGCGACCATAGGTGATTTTCATATGGTTACCTGTAATGGTTTCGTGTGGGCTAGCCCTTTCTTTTTTCTTAGAGTCCTGGGCAAATAAAGAGGTTGCTGCAAACAATGTTATCAGCAAGAATGATAATATTTTTTTCATGTATACAATTTGGTGCAAGTTAATCCCTTTGAATCAAATTTACCTCATCAACATAGATTTATTTTGTCTATGGCATGATTGAATTTGGTTGGTCTTAGATAATCATCCTTAAATGTGTGGTTCATTTTGCCTCAGCGACTTTAGTACATGGTGCTGTTAATTGCTAATACAAACCCAAACAATTAAGAAATGAAACTTCCAATTGGCCTATTGCAAATGAAATATTCTGCCATTTGCTTTTAAAAACTAATTTTGTCTCATTATGTTATCACTCAATTTATCGGGCAAGACAGCCTTAATAGGGGGGAGTACACAGGGAATAGGTTTAGCATCGGCGCAGGAATTAGCTGCCCTGGGTGCAGATTGTGTGCTTATTTCACGAAACGAAGAAAAATTGAAGGCGGCAATTGCTACACTTCCACAAGCGGGTTCACAGAAACACACTTACCTGGTGGCCGACTATAGCCAGCCAGAACATGTGGGTGAGGTGGTTGCGGCTTTTTTAACCGGCAACAATGTAGATATTCTGGTGAATAACAGTGGTGGCCCTGCAGCCGGACCTGCAAGTAATGCCAAGCCTTCTGAGTTTTTAGCAGCCTTCCAGCAGCATCTTTTGTGCAATCATATCCTCACAACCCTTGTTATGGAGGGCATGAAGCAAAGAAAATGGGGGCGTATCATTAATATTATTAGCACTTCTGTAAAAATTCCTTTGAAGGATTTAGGGGTTTCAAATACCATCCGGGGTGCTGTGGCCTCATGGGCTAAGACCATGGCAAATGAGCTTGGTCAGTATGGAATTACTGTAAATAATGTTTTACCAGGAGCAACTTCTACCGAGCGCCTGGTGAATATCATCAATAATAAGTCGCTTAAAACAGGTAAAAGTAAGGAAGAAATAGAGCATGAAATGATGGAAGAGGTGCCGGCAAAAAGGTTCGGACTTCCAGGCGAGATTGCTGCTATGGTTGCCTTCTTAGCCACACCAGCAGCGGCTTACGTGAATGGAACTTCCATTCCGGTGGATGGGGGACGCACAGGTAGTATTTAGGGTTTCAGAGCCTTATTGTTACGCTGTATGCACAAAAAACAAACGTATATGTTTATTAAAACATAACATTAATATAATATGTGTTAAGTATAATATAGTATCCCTCTATAAGCCTATAGATAAATAGTTGTGAAATTGAATAGAGGCTAACAGGTGATTTTCGTCAGTAGCCTAAATGATATTACAATTATATTTATAGCAAATATCCGCTGAAAGCCGCGCCAGTACTGAAAAATATTTTTCAAAAAATGTGTGCAAGTTTTACAGATTGTTTGTAGTTTTGCCTCCGCTTTTATATAAAGGAAAGTTAATTTTCAAATTTATTCCTGTGCCAGAATCATTAAAGCCTCTGTTTAGAATTTGCTCTCGTAGCGCATTCGCGTTTTTTATTGTTTTGCTTCTATGCAATTTTTCCGCATCTGCCGCGCCAGATGGGAAAGCACTGTTCATGTCAAACTGTGCATCTTGTCACAATCCGTTGAAGGATGCGACAGGGCCGGCGTTGAAAGACATCGACAAAACATTCCCTGATAAGGAGTGGGGTCACAAATGGGTGAAAAACTCACAGACCCTTGTTGCTGCCGGTGACCCAACTGCGGTTGCTATGTTCAACAAGTTTGGTAAAGTGGTAATGACTCCATTCCCACAGTTGTCAAATGAGGACATCGATGCAATCCTTGCTTATGTCGATGCATATGCACCTCCTGCTGCAGCACAAGCTCCTAGGGGCGGTGAAGAAGCTGCCGGTTCAAACGACAATGGATGGATATACTCTATCCTTACTCTTACATTACTTGTATTGGCTGTAATATTATGGCGCGCTAATTCATCACTTCGTCGTGCCGCCAATAGTGTAGAGGGAGTTCCTAATGAAAAAGAAATCCCAGTTTACAGAAGTAAATTAGTAATAGCTGTTACAGCAATCGTATTGTTCATCCTTGCCGGTTACTGGATAGTAAATGGTGCCATCAACGAAGGCCGCCAACAAAACTACCAACCATTACAACCTTTATTCTACTCTCATAAAGTACATGCCGGTATCAATCAGGTTAACTGTTTATATTGTCATGCCGGTGCAGAAAAGAGCCGTCAGGCAATGATTCCTTCTACCAATGTATGTATGAACTGCCACAAGCAAATCAATTCTTACACAGGTGCTGAGTCTTATGCGCTTAAAACAGCTGAAGGAAAAGAAATCAACGGTACTGAGCAGATACAGTTATTATATAAGTATGCTGGTTGGGATCCTGTAAAGAAAGATTACAACCGTGATGCTAAAGGTAATATCATGGCTACCCCAATTCAGTGGGTTAAGATTCACAACTTGCCAGACCACGTATATTTCAACCACGCTCAGCACGTGAAGGTAGGTAAGGTACAGTGTCAGCGTTGCCACGGTCCTATCCAGGAAATGGATGAAGTTTACCAGTTCGCTCCACTTTCAATGGGCTGGTGTATCAACTGTCACCGTCAGACAGAAGTACAGTTTGGTGCTAACAATTACTACAGTATTTTTGAAAAATACCATCAGGAGTTGAAAGAAGGCAAACGTACAGGTGTTACTGAAGCTGAAATGGGTGGTACTGAATGCCAGAAATGTCACTACTAATAATCCCTGTTCAATCAGGAGATGATATTCTAAAGGGATTTTAAGATTTTTGAATTTTGAATTTTGAATTTGCAATATGAGTCAAAAACAATATTGGTCGGGACTGGAAGATCTCAAAAACATTACTGAAAAAAGAGAAGTAGTGGAAAATGAGTTTAAAGAAGAGTTGCCTTTCGATTTAAGCGAAAGCTTAATGAGCGCTTCTACGCCTCGCCGCGATTTTTTGAAATTCTTAGGTTTCAGCACCTTGGCAGCAACTGTTGTTGCCAGTTGCGAAATGCCGGTACGTAAAGCAATACCTTATGCTATTAAGCCTGAAGATATTGTGCCCGGTGTACCTAATTACTATGCATCTACTTTTGTTGATGGTGGCGATTATTGCGCTATCGTTATCAAAACAAGAGATGGTCGCCCTATTAAAGTTGAAGGCAATGAAATGTCAGCAATTTCTAAGGGTGGTAGTTCGGCCAGGGTTCAGGCTTCTGTATTAAATTTATACGATAAAGCACGTATACGTCACCCATATGGTTCTGGTAATGAAGTTACTTTCGATGCTGCCGACAGGGCAATAAAGGAAGGACTTGCAGGTAAGCCAGGTTATTTGGTTACAGGTACTGTCTTAAGTCCTACAGTAAAAGAAGTAATTGGCCAGTTCATTGCCAAATACCCAAATATTAAACACATCACTTACGATGCCAATTCTTTCTCAGGAAGTTTATTGGCAAATGAAGCCTGCTATGGTAAGAAAACCTTACCTGGTTACCATTTCGAAAAAGCTCAGACTATTGTAAGTATAGGTGCTGATTTCTTAGGTACATGGCTTTCTCCTATTGAGTATGCTAAGGGCTATTCTAAAGGACGTAAAATAAGTGCTAAAGAATTAAAATTATCAAAGCACTACCAATTCGAACCTACACAGACTACTACAGGAGCCGCCGCTGATTACAGGGCTACTTGTCGTCCGTCTGAAAAAGGTGCAGTTGCAGTTGCCCTTTATAATGCTGTTGTAAATGGTACCCAGCCATCTTTGAGTTCTAAAAACCTCAATAAGCTCATAGCAAATGCTGCTGCCGACCTTAAGAAAGGCAATGGCTTAGTGGTATGTGGTGCTAATGATGTTCATATTCAGACTGTGGTTAATGCTATCAATGAAAAGATTGGTGCTAATGGCGTAACAGTTAACTGGGTTACTACAAGTAACTACAGGCAGGGTATTGATAAGGACATGGTTGACATGGTTGCTGCAATGGAAGGTGGCCAGGTAGGTTCTGTTCTTTTACACGGTGTTAACCCTGCTTACGATTATTTCGATAATAAGAAATTTGTTGCTGCCCTTTCAAAAGTTCCAATGTCAGTTTCTTTTGCCGACAGGATGGACGAAACAGCT
>CAIWHI010000377.1 GCA_903912435.1 uncultured Bacteroidota bacterium
ATGCGACTACCAAAGAGCTGAAAGACAGGAAGGGAGAGTTCGTGATACAATTCCAGACTGCTCTGTAACCATCTTTGCTTTAGGCTTAGTTGAAAATTTAAAACCTATTTGTATATTACAAAACAACATTTTTTATGAATACTGAAAACAGTACTAAAGGCATCTGGAAGGTGATATCGGCCTCGTCTGTGGGTACGCTGATAGAGTGGTATGACTTTTATATATTCGGGAGCCTGGCAGCAACAATATCCACCAAGTTTTTCCCACAGAGCAACCCTACGGCGGCCTTTTTGTCAACCCTGGCCACTTTTGCAGCAGGGTTTGTGGTAAGGCCATTTGGTGCCTTATTCTTTGGCCGACTGGGCGACCTTATAGGACGCAAGCACACCTTTATGATGACCCTCTTATTGATGGGTGGTGCTACATTCCTCATTGGGTGTATACCAAGTTATGATACCATAGGCTTCCTGGCACCGTTTTTGGTGTTATTACTAAGGCTTTTGCAAGGCCTGGCTCTTGGTGGTGAATATGGCGGTGCAGCTACCTATGTGGCTGAATATGCACCACATGGCCACCGTGGTTACTGGACATCGTGGATACAAACTACTGCTACGGTAGGTTTGTTTGTTTCGCTGATAGTTATCCTGGTTACCAAAAAATCGACTACCAAGGAACAATTTGAACTATGGGGATGGCGTGTGCCGTTTTGGATTTCCATTTTTATGGTGTTGATTTCCTATATTATCAGAAAAAACATGCATGAGTCCCCCCTATTTGCAAAGGCTAAGGCGGAAGGAAAAACCAGTACCAACCCGCTTAAGGAAAGCTTCGGCAATAGATTAAACATGAAATATGTATTGTTGGCGCTCTTTGGTGCAGCCATGGGTCAGGGTGTGGTTTGGTATACAGGTCAGTTTTATGCCATGAGCTTTATACAAAAGGTATGTAATGTAGAAAGTGCACAAACCGATAGCCTGGTAGCAATTGCCCTGCTGATGGGTGCGCCATTCTTTGTGGTGTTTGGAGCTTTGAGCGATAAGATAGGCCGTAAGTCTATTATGATGGCTGGTATGCTGATTGCGGTATGCTGTTACAGACCTATTTATAGCGCCATCTTCCAGACTGCCAATGTGAAAAATAAAACAGAAATAATAGCCAAACTGGAGACCACCACCAGGGATAAAGTTCTCCCAAATGGAGATTCTACCCATACCTATTCCAAAGTGCATCTCTATGAAGATGGCACTAAATACACCTACGATAGCCTGGTAACCGTGAAAATTGACAAGTCGGCAGAACCAATAAAGGCTAAGATTTCCAAAATAGTACTCCTCAATGATAGTGATAAGTGGTTTATCATCTTCATGGTGTTTATACAGGTGATATTTGTGACCATGGTTTACGGGCCTATTGCGGCCTTCCTGGTGGAGATGTTCCCGGTAAAAATTAGGTATACATCTATGTCGCTACCCTACCATATTGGTAATGGCATATTTGGTGGTTTGTTGCCTACGGTTGCTACCTACCTTGCTACAAAGTCGAAAGAAGGGGGTGTGGGTACATGGTATCTTGATGGGCTGTGGTATCCTATTATTGTGGCTTCGGTATGTTTTGTGATAGGTATGTTGTACATTAACAGCAAGGACAAACACACTTTTGATTAATTAATATCTAAAAAACTCATTGTATGAATCAGTTAAGAAAAATACTCGGAATTGTGTGGATACTATTGTCTTTTGCAGCAGCCTACTTCTGCATATTCGTGTTCGGATGGCCCAAGCTTACCTCAGGTAAGCAGGACGACCTGGTGTTCGGCATAGTAATCGTATTTGTATTGACCCCCATTATAGTAGGTGGTTTATTCACCTTTGGTAGGTATGCCCTGATGGGGGAGTACGAATTTGAAAATTAAAAATTAAAAATTAAAAAACCATCATTTACTAGTAGAACCGGCAGGATAATCACCACCGGTTTTACTATTTTGTTAGCCAATAATAGTAACATGACAATAGATAAGAGGCCAAGGTATATACTGATAGCAGTACTAATGATATTGCTGTTTAACTATCCTTTGCTCAGTTCGGCTAATAAACCTGTGATGGTAGGTGGCATCCCACAGCTTTACTTGTATATCGTTATAGTTTGGCCCCTAAGTATTTTGTTGCTCTACCTGACAGTGATTTCGCGAAACAATAAACCCGATAAGCAGGATGAATAAGTACCTCATAATTCTTATTTCACTTGCCTACCTGGGCTTATTATTTGGCATAGCCTGGTGGGTGGAACATAGGCGAAAGTCTGGCAAAAGCTTTGTGAATAATGCCTGGGTATATGCCCTATCCATGGCCGTATACTGCACGGGCTGGACCTATTTTGGTAGCGTAGGCAGGGCCACAACATCTGGCGTTGAGTTCATTACTGTTTATCTGGGGCCGTCTATAATGTGTGCATTATTTGTACCTGTGCTGCAAAAAATAGTAAGGATTTGCAAAACCCTGCGCATCAATAGTATTGCCGATTTTATATCCACCCGCTATGGTAAGAATTTCAGCCTCGGTATAATTGTTACGCTTTGCTGCGTGATTGGGGTAATACCTTATATAGCACTCCAACTTAAGGCCATATCTAATAGTTTCCATGTGATTACCCAATATTCTAATGGGAAACCCTATTTACTGTTGCATGACGATACCATTTACATTACAACCATTATTACCATATTCATCATTTTCTTTGGCACCCGTTCTGTTGATGCATCAGAACGGCATGAGGGCCTTGTGGCAGCGGTTGCAGCAGAATCGGTGGTGAAACTGGTGGCGTTTATATTGGCAGGTATTTTTGTTACCTATGGTATTTTCAAAGGGTTCGGGGCATTATTTGCCACAGCAACCGAGCACCACCTTGAACATTTTTTTGTACTCAAAAACGACCATGCCTATAGCAACTGGCTTACCATGCTATTGGTATCAATGATGGCCATCATACTGCTGCCAAGGCAGTTTCAAGTAAGTGTAGTAGAGAATACCAGTGAGAAGCACATTAGAAAGGCA
>CAIWHI010000378.1 GCA_903912435.1 uncultured Bacteroidota bacterium
ATGGCAGCCACTTGGTTTTGGGTCTACTGGTACAGCTAATTATATCCCTGTTCTTACCGGAACAAATTCAGTAGGTAACTCCATAATATACCAAAACCCTTCAGCAGGTAACCGAATTGGGGTGAATTATGGTACTATCAATCATGGAGTAATGGCTATTAGAAGTACTTCAGATACCATAGCACTCTATATCAATCAGAATGCCTCACCCTCGGTTGTAACAACTGGAACGGGGAATGCAGGTGGGGGATATGGAATTATTCGCCAGGAATATACCGGACCTAATGACAATGTAAGAGTAGGTGTCTTAGCTACTACCATAAAATCAGTAGGTGACGTGAATGGGATGGGTATGGAAGGTGCTGGAAATGCTGCAGGCGTAAGGGCTCTTGGTGAATCCTCAACTGCCGGTAATACTGTTTATGGTTTAGATGGGCAATCTTATGCTTCTGGTTCTGGTACTTATTCAGTAGGTGTGAGCGGTGATGCTGAAAATTATATAGGTGCCCCTACTAATGCTTATGGAGTTTATGGTTATGCCATAGGTGGAACATCAAACTATGCCGTATATGCAGATGGGGCCTTACGTGTACAAGGGGCTCTTAGTAAATTAAGTGGTACCTTTGAAATAGACCACCCTCTTGACCCTGCTAATAAATACCTCTACCATTCTTTCGTGGAAAGCCCTGACATGATGAATGTATATAATGGCAATGTGACTACAGATGCAAGTGGTGTAGCTTATGTAGATCTCCCTTCCTATTTTGAAGCATTGAACAAAGATTACAGGTACCAGCTTACTGCCATTGGCCAGCCAGCACAAGTCTATGTATCGAAAGAAATTGACGGCAACCACTTCCAGATTAAATCAGATAAACCAAATGTAAAAGTAAGCTGGCAGGTAACAGGTGTTCGTCAGGATGCATGGGCCAATGCCCACCGTGTAGTGCCAGAGGTTGATAAGGAACCACATAACAAAGGCAAATACCTTGCTGCTGTAGAAAATGGACAACCCGCCAGCCTGAGGATAGGTGCAGATATGAAACGCAGAAGTATGAAAGACGATCCTGCACTTATTTCAAAAGGAACGAATGAGCCACAGAAATAAACTTATACTTCATAATACAGGCTCATCATTTAGGGTAAATGGCTAAGCTGGTTTTGCGGGGTATGTGTTTACTAAAATAATAACCATTGCTTTAAATGGTTGTCAAATCGAATAAACGTTACATTTTTTAGGGGTTAATGGTTTGACAAATTATTAATTTGTCAAATCCCAACCCACATATGATTACGGAATGCCGTTTTGGTAAATTTTATATTTACCAAAACGGGCATGGACAAATTTATTGGAATTAATATTAATCAAGAGTGATGGCAGTGGTCAGGGTTTAAAATAATAACATTTTTATGAAAAAATACTTAATATTACTATTGCTTCTTTGCAGCTTTTCCATAGCGAAAGGGCAAGGCGCCTATAACATAAAACCCGGTACCTTTTCGGTAGTAAGTAGTGCCGGACAAGTGGTATTGAAAAAGGTGAATTTTGTGAATAATGGTTCTTATATAGATAGTTCAGGCACTTTTACCACCATAGGCAATAATGTGCTTACGGGTAGTGGCAGTACTTTTCTAAATAATTATACCATCAATTCAATAGGAACCACCCAGGTCAATTCAGCGGTATCGGTGAATAATACTGCCAATCTAACCTTTGATACGCTTGCTTCTCATAATAATCTTATTATTAGGAGTGACCTCAACAATGTTGCCAATATGGTGGTTACCGGAAAATTGTATGATTCTGTACCCGGTATTATAGCAAGCAGGGCAGCTATAAGTGGTTCTTGTCCCACTTATACAAGTGTGCTATCTGTAAATATATCCGGCCCTGCAATGAAATACCAATGGAGACAATCAAGCGATAGTGCTTCATGGACCAACATTTCAGGGGCTACAAACAGAAACTATACAGCACATGTCACCTCAACAAACGTATATTATTTGTGCCATATTACCACCAATAATACTCCGGTTAGTGAAAACACTCCGGGAATCAGGCTAAACCTAAGTATGGGTACTACCCTTGCGGGTGTAGTATCCGGCCCTTCTTCAGTATGCGAGGGAGATGGCATATTTTTAACCAGATCTGTAACTGGCGGCACCTGGAGTAGTAGCGACCCTGCTGTGGCCACCGTAACAGCCGCAGGTGGGTCAAGTGCGGCAGTAGTCGGTATTATGGCAGGTGTAGCAGTTATAACCTACTCTGTCACCAACGCTTGCGGCACAGTAAGCACTACCCATACTGTTACCGTGAACCCATTACCAAATGCAGGCTTGCTATTTGGCGAAACCACCATGTGCCCCGGTTGGACAGATTATGTTTATGCCAGTGGTACTCCGGGTGGTGTATGGACTAGTAGTAATTCTTCAGTAGCTGATGTATGGATGGGAA
>CAIWHI010000379.1 GCA_903912435.1 uncultured Bacteroidota bacterium
AATTATGAAAGCATCTTCTCTAGTTTCCTAAATGAATCTGCTGCGTTATGGTTTTCCCAAAGGATTTCATAAATACAAGAAGCAATAGGTATAGCAATAGTAAACTCCTTAGATACTGATTGCATACCCCGGCTTGCGTAATAACCTTCTGCTACCATATTCATTTCCAGCATCGCAGCCTTTACACTATAGCCCTTACCAATCATAGCACCGAAAGTTCGGTTACGGCTATGTAGTGAATAACAGGTTACCAACAAATCTCCCAAGTAGGCACTGGTATGAAAATCAGGGTGCTCGTTTGATGGGTGTACCTTTTCAAAATGATCACTCAAAAAATGGTACATTTCCCTATAGCAATTCGTAATGTATACACTCAAAAAATTATCACCATAGTCCAGTGCACGGGCCATACCTGCACCTATAGCATAAATATTCTTTAATACAGCAGCATATTGTGCACCCCATATATCATGGTTGCTGGTGGTATTTATATAGGTATTATTAAATGACTTTGCAACTGCATAGGTCAATTGGTCATTTAAACCCGAAAAAGTAAGATAAGAAAGGCGTTCCTCTGCCACTTCCTCTGCATGGCAAGGCCCCATGATACTCACGTAATGATCTAAAGGGAAATCGAAATTCAATGAGAGGTAATCATTCAACAACTTATTGGCATCTGGCAATACCCCTTTGATGGCTGAAATAATATTTTTATTGCACCAGTAACTTTTATCTACCGACTCAATTACTTTTTGAACATAAGCCGAAGGAACTGCAATTATCACAGTATTACATTCGGATAGTAAAGCCTTTAGGTCATTGGTAGGTATTATAGTACCCGGCATAAATCGCACTGAAGTAAGGTAATGGGGATTATGCTGCCTGGTACTTAAATACTTTATAGCGTCTTCATTCCTAATCCACCATTGTATGGTATGCCCATTATCTGTAAGAATTTTAGCCAGGGCAGTACCCCAGCTACCATTTCCTATTATACCTATTTGACCTAATGTGTTGTTTTCCAAATGCCTGATTAATGGTTAAAAGGGTCAAAAATAAGCGATAATGAAGAATGTAGGTTGTAAAAACGGCAATTTTATTTGTGCACATCTAATATCAATCCATTTTCAGGTAATAAATTATGCTTAATACCTCCGGTACTGGTAGTATTTATCCTGTCATTACAACAGATAAATTCTTTTTTTCAAGCCACTTTGTCCTGAAAACCCAATTTTATATGACATTTTTTCAGCATAATTATTTTGGAATGATTTTTAGGGTAAATGATTGTCACTAAGCAAACGTGACTAAGGGATTGAAACTGACCAGAAAGGCACATAACAGTGATACCTGTCAGACATATTCCGGATTAATTAAAACAATTTTGTATAAGCAGTTTCTAAATAACACCCATTATGAATTTAAGCAACTTCACAATTAAGGCACAGGAAATAGTGCAGCAGGCGCAACAACTTGCATTTAATAACCAAAGCCCACAAATTGAGACTTCCCATTTTCTACAGGCATTACTGAATGATAATGATGGCCCAATATCCTATTTGCTCAAAAAGAACAATGTTAATATTGTGTTTGTAGATGCAAAACTAAAAGAGCAGGCCAAAAAGCTCCCTAAAATGCAAGGTGGTGAACCGGCTCAAAACATTAGCCGTGAGGCTAATAATATGTTGCTGAAAGCCCCAAACATCCTGAAAAATTTTGGTGATGAGTTTGTAACTCCCGAACATCTGCTAATAGCCCTATTGCAGATGAATGATGATACAAGCAAATTGCTTAAGGATGCAGGTCTGACAGAAAAAGGACTTGAAGCCGCTATTAAAGAATTAAGGAAAGGGAGTACTGTAAACTCCCAAACATCTGATCAGCAATATAACTCTCTGCAACGCTATGCCAAAAACCTAAATGAATTAGCACGTGCAGGCAAGCTCGACCCGGTAATTGGCAGGGATGAAGAAATACGCCGCACACTACATATATTATCCCGTAGGTCTAAAAACAACCCAATATTGGTGGGTGAGCCCGGTGTAGGTAAAACCGCTATTGTAGAAGGTTTGGCACACAGAATCATCAATGGTGATGTGCCGGATAACCTAAAATCAAAAGTGATTTTTGCCCTTGATATGGGTTCACTAATGGCCGGTGCTAAATACAGGGGTGAATTTGAAGAAAGACTAAAGGCGGTAATAAAGGAAGTATCAGAAAGCGACGGTAATGTAATTCTATTTATAGATGAGATACATACTCTAATAGGTGCAGGTGCTATGGAAGGTGCAATGGATGCAGCCAATATACTGAAACCAGCCCTTGCCCGTGGTGAACTAAGAGCCATTGGTGCTACCACCCTCAACGAATACCAAAAATACTTTGAAAAAGATAAGGCCCTTGAAAGGCGTTTCCAAAAGGTGATGGTGGATGAACCAAGTCAGGAGGATGCTATATCCATCTTGCGTGGATTGAAGGACAGGTATGAAAGCCATCACCAGGTTAGGATTAAAGATGAAGCGATTATAGCTGCAGTGGAACTATCCAGCAGATATATTGCCGACAGGTTTCTACCAGATAAGGCTATTGACCTTATAGATGAAAGTGCCGCCAAGCTCAAGTTAGAGTTAAACTCCATGCCTGAAGCATTAGATGAACTGGAGCGCAGGATTCGCCAACTGGAAATAGAACGTGAAGCTATTAAAAGAGAGAATGATAAGGATAAGCTAAAAGAACTGGTGCAGGAAATCTCTTTAATCTCAGTTCAGCGTGATACCCTAAAGGCCAAATGGCTGGAAGAGAAGGAAATAGTTGATAAAATAAACAAGACCAAAAAGACCATCGAGCATCTGAAACTGGAAGCTGAGCAAGCTGAAAGGGAAGGAAACTATGGCCGGGTTGCCGAAATAAGGTATGGCATTGTGCAACAGGAAGAAGCTAAAATTGCTGCCTTGTCTAAACAACTGGACGAAATGGATAACCAGCACAAACGCCTTCTAAAAGAAGAAGTGGATGCTGAAGATATTGCCGAAAATGTAGCAAGAGCCACAGGCATACCTGTGCAGCGAATGCTACAGGGCGAAAGGGCTAAATTGCTGCACCTTGAGGATGAGCTACATAAAAGGGTTATAGGCCAGGATGAAGCTATAGTGGCAGTTTCTGATGCCATCCGC
>CAIWHI010000380.1 GCA_903912435.1 uncultured Bacteroidota bacterium
CGTTTTCAAATTAAATATCGTTCCAAATGCTTGCTCCCCTGGCTGGAATCCGTGTCTTTAAAAATTCATTACCTTTGGCTTGAAAATTTAGCAGATATGAATGATAATAACCTCATCACAATGGATACCCTAATAAGCAGGAATGAAACCAAATTTCTGGCCAATGCACTAGGTGAAGAACTTGTAATGATGAATATGGAAAATGGCGACTTTATAAGTATGAATAAGGTAGGAGCTGATATCTGGAAGCTTTGTGAAACCCCAATAACATTTAGCTTACTATTGCAAAAACTGGTAAACCTTTATGATATTGAGCAGGAAAAATGCATAGTTGAAACTACTCAATTTTTCGAAAATGGACAGGAATTGAAGATGTTTTTATTTACCAACAATTAGGTATTGTTATAATGGGTAGTATAGCATCACGAAAAGTAAGGAGTTTCCTTTCTATTTCCGGTTCAGGTAAATTGATGTTTGTTGAAGCTGTTTTCACATCTGCATGGGTCAAAATTACCCTCCTTTTTTTCCCATTCAGCAGGGTAGCTAAATGGCTGGGCAAAGCCAACAACCATTCCTATGAAAATAATACTTCTGAAGCACTAATTACAGTTAAAAGAGTACAGTTTGCCCTAAAACTTTGCGACAGGTATACCCCCTGGCCTACAGAATGCTACACTCAGGCACTTACTGCAAAACTTCTGCTGAAAAGGAGGAATATTTCAGGCAACATTTATTTCGGATTCAGAAAAAATGACCATAATGAACTAATGGGTCATGCCTGGCTGAAAAGTGCAGGCATAGTTGTTACCGGCTTTTGCGATTTTTCCCTTTATACGGTACATTCTACTTTCTCATGACGATTTTACAGCCCAAATAATAAAAATGTACCTTTAGCGTCATTTCAAACATTTTATAATGAGTTCCATTTTTGGGAAATGCAATATAGCAAATGAACCAATTTCTGGTGAAGATCTGCTATTAATGCAAGACACCCTAAATCATTGGAACGCTGATTATAAAGGCTTGTGGGTTAATGACTATATTGGATTAGGTAATATTGCCCTGTATAATACACCTGAATCAATCAATGAACAACAACCCCTAAGTGATTCATTAGCCAGGTTTACTATTACCGCGGACATAAGACTTTATAACAGAGAAGACCTATACCCGGTTTTAAGAATTACCACACCGGAAGAAAAACAAATTTCTGATACAGCTATTGTCTTGCAGCTTTATAAAAAATATGGTGCCGGATGCATCAATTACCTGATAGGGGATTTTGCATTTGCCATTTGGGACGAACCACAAAACCAACTGTTTTGTGCCAGAGACCATATGGGGGTGAGGCCATTTTTCTATTATCATAATAATGGCTTCTTTGCTTTCGCCACAGAAAAAAAGGGAATACTTTGCCTGCCCTATGCAAATAAAGCCATAAACAAACAGTTTTTTTATAACCAGGCACTAGGCCCAAGGGTGCAGGCTGCTAATACCACTTTTCACTTGCATATACACCGCTTGCCCCCGGCCCACGTGCTAGTGTTTGAGCAGGGAAAAGATAGGGTTAGCCTTAATAAATACTGGACTCTTGATGCCTTTAAAGAACCATCGCAGGGCAAAAAGGAAGATTATTATGAGGGACTGAAGTACCACTTTGAACAAGCAGTGCAATGCAGGCTTCGCAGTGCCTACCCTATTGGTGCAGAATTGAGCGGGGGTCTTGATTCATCAGCGATAACAGGCGTTGCCAGTTCATTTCTTCGCAATTCAGGCAATAATATCCTCACCTTTACCAATGCAGAAGATATTGATAACAAAGATGAAATAGATGAAATAACAGGCTTCAGGGAACGACCTCTATCGGAGGAGGTAATTAACTTTAATCAAATAACCAATTTCCAATACATCACAAAAGGCATATGGGAAAACCTTGTAGATGAAGTGGATTTTTCGTTGGAAATAAATGATGGCCCCGAATTACAATCTTTGGCCTGGGAACTACCCATTAAGCAAGCAGCAAAAAATAAGCACGTAAGAACATTACTTTCAGGCTTTGGTGGTGACCAGATGGTGACTTACAGGGGGCAATTCAACTACCTTAATTATCTGGATCATAAACAATACCTAAAATACTTTATGTCGGTTAACACAATGCCCTTGAACAGGTTGAAACAGTTGTTACCGGCATCAATTGATTTCTACCTGCATAAAATAAAAAATTTCCTAGTCGCGGGGAATGATGAAATAAAATTATTGTCCGAACTACTCCATATTCCCGGCACACAGCTATTAAACCGAGGCGATGTGGTTTGGCAGGACATCAACTATTTAGAAAGAAATAAAAGCTATCGTCATTATCAAAAATATAGATTATTAAAACCAGAAGTTGGCCTGCGCATGGAGGCAGAAAGCAGGCAGGGTCTGTACTACAGGCTTGAACCAAGGTACCCAATGGCAGATATCCGCCTAACCCAATATTACCTATCATTGCCTAATGAACTCAAAAACGAGGGAAGTAGCAGTAGATTTATGTTCAAAAACGCAATAGCTAGTTATCTGCCACCTATGATTATGAATTGTGATGATAAAACCGGAGATC
>CAIWHI010000381.1 GCA_903912435.1 uncultured Bacteroidota bacterium
ATAGCTGTGCCTACGACATTTTCTATGGTTTTATTATACCTGCTTATTTCGTGCCACTCGTTGCTAAAGGCCTTTACATTGCTTATGCCCATTAGTGTTTCTTGTACCACAGTGCCACTTTCAGCCAACTGGTCTTGCGACTTGCGCGACATTTTCCTGATGAATTTTCCAAATACCAGGGCTATAACTATAATCACCGGCACTACCGATAGCATCACAGCCGTCATTTTAGGGCTAATGAATAATATAAGGCCAATACCGATAACCAATGTTAAAACTCCCCTTAAAATTTCGGCAAAAACAGTAGTCACCGCATCCTGTATCTGCGATACATCGACAGTAATTCTGCTGCTTAACTCTCCCACACGCCTTTGGGCAAAAAAGTCCATAGACATCATTATCATGCGGCTGTAAATATCCTTACGCATATCACCCACCGCATTTTCACCTACCGATGTGAACAAGTATATCCTGAAAAAGGAAATAACCATCTGCACACTTAGCAAGCCTATCATCAGCAGGGCTATTGTTCCTGGTGTATAAGCATAGGCTCCTTTCAGGTCTCCATGAGCACTGTCTATCAATTTTTTAAGCAGAAAGGGGAAGGCCATTGTGGTGCCACTGCTCAGGGCTATAAAAATTAGCCCACCAATAAACTGTGCCTTATATGGGGCTATATACTTTAAAATTGCAAGGGCTTCATTTACTGATTCCTTGCTAATCTTTACTTTTGGTGATTCTTCACCGTTGGTATTTCTTCCTGGCCTTGCCATTATAGTAGTATCGGGATATTTGCGCAAAGGTATCGCTACGCAGGCAGCTAGCAATCATAAAAATCGGTAAATGGGCTATTTTGGTCGGTGGAATGATAAATGAATCACTTATTTGTTATTTATACGGTAAGGAGACCCCAAAAATCATATAGAAGGCCATGCAAACCTCTCCACTTTCAAAAATAAAAAACTAATTTCGCGGCATGAAAAAAACATTGCTCATAACAGGTGGAGCGGGATTTATAGGCTCTCATGTAGTTCGTTTATTTGTAACAAAATACCCTGATTATAAGATCGTTAACCTCGATGCCCTAACTTATGCAGGCAACCTCGAAAATCTCAAAGACATTGAGAAATATCCTAATTACAACTTCGTAAAAGCCGATATTACCGATGCCGACGAAATCCTGAGCCTTTTCAAAAATGATAATTTCGATGGTGTAATACACCTTGCCGCCGAAAGTCATGTAGACAGGTCTATTACAGACCCTAATGCCTTTATCCGCACCAATGTAATGGGTACTGCCAACCTGCTTAATGCTGCCATTGAAGTATGGAAAGGCAATATGGAGGGCAAACGTTTCTATCATGTTTCTACCGATGAGGTTTATGGTTCCCTGGGCGATGAAGGTTTCTTCTTGGAGACTACCCCCTACGACCCTCAATCACCTTACTCTGCTTCTAAAGCTGCATCTGACCATTTTGTGCGCGCTTATGGCAATACTTACCACATGCCTTTTGTAATTACCAATTGCAGCAACAATTATGGCCCAAACCATTTTCCTGAAAAACTGATACCGCTGTTTATCAATAATATTGTAAATAACAAACCACTGCCTGTATACGGCGATGGTAAATATACCCGAGACTGGCTTTACGTGGTAGACCACGCCAGGGCTATTGATATGGTGTTCCACGGTGGCCGTAATGGGGAGACTTACAATATTGGTGGTTTCAACGAGTGGCAGAATATTGAGTTGATCAAGTTGCTTTGCAAGGAAATGGACGAAAAACTTGGCCGCGAACCAGGCGAATCAGCAAAACTGATTACCTATATCAAAGACCGTCCCGGTCACGACCGCCGGTACGCAATTGATGCCAATAAAATTAATAAAGAACTGGGCTGGTATCCGTCAGTTACATTTGAAGAAGGATTGAGCAAGACAATTGACTGGTACCTGAGCAATGAAGAGTGGCTAAATGATGTAACATCGGGCAATTACCAGAATTATTATAAACAACAGTACTCAAACAATCAATAAATCATGAAAGGAATAATACTGGCCGGTGGATCCGGTACCCGTCTTTATCCATTGACCATAGCTGTGAGCAAGCAGTTGATGCCTGTATTTGATAAGCCAATGGTTTACTATCCATTGTCTACCCTTATGTTGGCCGGCATTAATGAGATACTAATCATCACTACTCCTGAAGACCAACCTGCATTCAAGAAATTATTGGGCGATGGTAGCCAGATAGGTTGCCGTTTCGAATATGTGATACAGCCTAAACCAGAAGGACTGGCCCAGGCATTTATATTGGGTGCCGATTTTATTGGTACCGACCCTGTGGCACTCGTATTGGGCGACAATATATTTTATGGTTCTGGCATGGGTACTTTGTTGAAAAATAAGGTTAATCCCGATGGTGCCGTGGTATTTGCTTATCAGGTTCATGACCCTGAGCGTTATGGCGTGGTTGAATTCGACAAACAGAACAAAGTAATCAGCATAGAAGAAAAACCAAAGGAACCTAAATCAAACTTTGCGGTACCAGGTCTTTACTTCTATGATAATGAGGTAGTTGCAATCTCAAAAGCGATTAAACCATCGCACCGTGGTGAGTTGGAAATTACTGATGTAAACAAGGTATACCTTGAAAAAGGCAAACTTGAAGTAGGTGTCCTCGACCGTGGCACTGCATGGCTCGATACAGGTACTTTCGATTCTTTGATTGAGGCTGGTGAATTTATAGAGGTGATTGAAAAACGCCAGGGTCTTAAAATAGGTTGTATAGAAGAAATAGCCTATCGTAATGGTTGGATTGATGATGAGCAAATGAACAAGCTGGCATCTTTCTATATGAAGAGTGGATACGGTGCGTATTTGAAGAAGTTGATTGGAACGATTTAGTAGTAGTAAGTAGATAGTAGAAAGATATTTCATATTATGTATTTAGTTAATAGTAGATAGCCATATTTGTATCATTATTCTTCAAAATAAAAAAAAGTCCTGAAGGAGTTAGCCTTTTCAGGGCTTTTTCATTTCTTTGATAATGAAAATGTAAATAAAAATCAATAACTACATTTCGCTCGCCGCTCCCCGGACTCACTCTAATCTTTCGCTCCACATACTAAATCTCACATTACACCTTCACCCCTTTCCACTTCATATACCCTAGCTTTATCCCAATTACAGGTGCTGGTGCAAATGTGGTTACATTACTATTGTAGGGGCAATCGGGCCTTTGGAAACCCTGGCTGTTTTGTTCATAGGTGATGGTTTTGTCACGAAACTTTACATGAAATTGTAGCCCGGCATAAAAATCGGCACAGAAATTTTTGTAAGTACGTTTACCACCTATAATAAATTGAGGTACTACAGCCACACAATTTTCAGACTGCATACGGTATGCCGGATCCATTTTCCTGCGGCCTGTATTCACCTGCTCGGTACCATACCACAGGTATTTAAAACTGATAGCCGGAGAATAATATCTGTGCCAGTCTTTTTTCTTCTGTGTCTTCTTATATAGAACATATCCAGCCCTTAATACCGGTCCCTGGTACACCCCAACGCTTACCCTGTCGCCATGTGAGGTAACGATACCAAACTGGTCGCTATAGTGCACCTGGTAGGCAATGTCAAGCTGATAGCTTTTTAACCGGTTATTAGAAGTGGAAAATTTCTCCACTCCTACTTTAGGTATTGAGGTAACATCATATACCAAATCGGTATTCACATAATAATCAGGTACTGCATCGGTTGCTGCTTGCTGTGCAAATAAGGCTACCGGGCAAAATGACAATAAAAATATTAAAAGGGTTTTGTTCATATTGTTTCACTACAAATGTAAATCATTATTAGGTAATTTAATAGTTCGCCCCGATTGGAGTACTTGTTTTAACGAACGAGCATATATTTTAGCTGAAATTCAAACCTGCTTTCGAATTTTATCATTTTATATAAATAGGCTGCATCCCACCTTTCGCACAATCTTTGTAACTTGCAAACACTTTTCAAATTATGTCTTTAAACGGCAAAAAAATCATATTGGCAATTACCGGCAGTATAGCCGCTTACAAAACCCCGCAATTTGTTCGCCTACTGGTGAAATCAGGTGCAGAGGTAAAGGTGGTTATTACAGATGCGGCTTCGGCCTTTGTTAGCCCATTGGCTTTGGCAACAGTATCGAAAAACCCTGTATTGTCTAGTGTAAGTGATGGGGCTACCTGGAACAACCATGTGGAACTAGGTCTTTGGGCTGATGCTTTATTAATTGCCCCCTGTAGTGCCAATACATTAGGTAAACTAGCTAATGGTTTGTGCGACAATTTATTATGCGCTGTTTATCTATCAGCCCGCTGCCCTGTTTTTATAGCTCCGGCAATGGATGAGGATATGTGGAAGCACCCATCCACGCAATTGAACATTGGCAAAGTAAAAAGCTATGGGAATCAAATCATTCCCGTTGGTCATGGCGAATTGGCGAGTGGATTGGTAGGTGAAGGCCGTATGGCCGAACCGGAAGATATGGTTAGTCATCTCGAAGATTTCTTTACTAATGTTCCACTACCATTAAATGGATTGAATGCCCTGGTTACAGCCGGACCTACTTATGAAAAACTAGACCCGGTAAGGTTTATAGGTAATTATTCTACTGGCAAAATGGGTATTGCTATTTCAGAGGCTTTAGCTGCAAAAGGGGCTATTGTTAATTTGGTGTTGGGACCTACTCATTTGAGTACTTCCCACCAAAATATTAAGGTAATAAAAGTGGAAAGTGCCCATGAAATGTATGATGCGAGCATGAGGGTATTTGGCGAAGCTCATATTGCTGTGCTTTCGGCTGCTGTTGCCGACTATAGACCTACCCTAAAGGAAACAGAAAAAATTAAGAAGAAGGAAAACGGTCTTACGCTCGAATTAACCAAAACAGAGGATATATTGGCTAATCTGGGTAAAATAAAAGCTCATTGGCAAACGTTAGTAGGTTTTGCATTAGAGACTACAAATGAGCTTGAAAATGCAAGAGAAAAACTGATTCGTAAAAATGCCGATATGATTGTGCTCAATTCTTTAAAGGACGAAGGTGCTGGTTTTGGGCATGATACTAACAAGATATCATTAATTACCAATGATGGTGGAATCAAAGATTTGCCCTTACAATCTAAAAAAGATGCTGCAAATGCAATTGTTGGCCAAATAATAGAAATGAGATATGCTAAAGAAATTGCTTAGGCCCCTATATCTAATTTGTG
>CAIWHI010000382.1 GCA_903912435.1 uncultured Bacteroidota bacterium
CGGGATTAAAAATCCCGTCCAGCTTATGTCCTAATAGTATCAATTTTTTCTTTTTGGTTTTTTAGAAAAACAATTATTAATATTAGTAAAAGTGGTATTTTGGCTGCTCATTGAAAATATGCTTTCAATAGAGGTGAGGTTATTATTTGTGAATTAAGTATCATTTTTTCAGGTGCCGGGATTTTTACGATTTATTGTGTGTTTGGCACTCTGTTGGGGTGGGTGTTCTATTGCGTATTGTCAGGATAGTAGCCGCGCAATGAATGCCTTAATGGCTGTTGGTACTATAAAAATAGATGGTAAGCTTGATGAGGCCGCCTGGCAAAATGCTGAAAAAGTGAGTGGGTTTATCCAAAATGCCCCAAATCCAGGTGACCCCTCCCGCCAAAAGACCGAAGTGAGTATTCTGTATGATAATGATGCTATATATATAGGTGCAATACTCTATGATGCCAGCCCTGATAGTATTTACAAACAATTGTCATCACGGGATGATGATGGGGGGAATGTAGATGAATTTATTGTGGGTTTTGATACCTACTATGATAAGCAAAATGTCACCTATTTTGGGGTAACAGCAGCAGGTGTGCAGGTGGATGGTATAATAAAATTTGATGCTGCTAATAGTAGCTGGAATGCTGCATGGTATTCAAAAGTAAGTTTCAATGGCAAGGGATGGTGTGTGGAGATGAAAATACCTTATTCAGCTTTAAGGTTTCCTAAAAAGGCAGAACAAGTGTGGGGCGTGAATTTTTACCGTTCTATAAGAAGGTATAGGGAAAAATCGTATTGGAGTAAGGTGCTGCCTAATGTTGCCAATGGTGTGAGTCAGGAAGGGGTGCTTAATGGTATTAAGGATATTCAATCGCCTATTAGATTGTCATTGGCTCCATATGTGTCGGCTTATGGCGAAAATTATAATGGTTCCAATGCCCATTCGTTGGATGGTGGTATGGATATTAAGTATGGGTTTAATGAGAGTTTTACACTGGATATGACGCTGATACCCGATTTTGGCCAAACCATCTTTGACAATAAGGTATTGAACCTATCACCTGTTGAGGTGAAGTACGATGAGCGAAGGTATTTCTTTACCGAGGGGCTTGACTTGTTTAATAAAAATAACTTGTTTTATTCTCGAAGGGTGGGTGGGTCTCCTATAAATTCGGGGCAGGTATATAATCAATTGGGAGCCAACGAAATTGTGACAGGGAATCCATCTGCAACAAAATTGCTGAATGCTACAAAAATATCAGGACGAACTAGTGGCAATCTGGGTGTTGGATTTTTTAATGCGGTAAGCGCACCTGAATATGCAGATGTAAGGGATACCATAAGAGGTAAAACAAGACAGTTCGAAACATCACCGCTCACCAATTATAATGTGCTTGTGCTAGACCAGGCGTATAAAAATAATTCCTACTTAAGCCTGATCAACACAAATGTGGCCCGCAAGGACAATAGCTATAATGCTGATGTAACTGCCTTGCTATTTAAGATAGCCAATAAAAAGAATACTTACGGTATAGATGGCTCTACAGATGTAAGCCAACTATATTACACCTCCAAACCAGATGTGGGTTATAGATATTTGCTTGACTTAGCCAAACTAAGTGGTAACTATACATGGAAATTGAAAGCCCAGTCAATTAGTGACCACTTTAATCCAAATGACCTGGGGTATCTGGGAAGGAATAATATTTCTTACTATAGTTTTGAGCAATACTATAATATTTTTAAGCCGATAGGGCAAATTGTGGGTGCCTATAATCATGTGGGTATTAACTACTACAGGGTTTTTAACCCAGATGTATTTCAGTCGGCAGATATTTATGGGTCGCATAATATTACCTTGAAAAATTATCTAACTCTGGGGGCTTATTGGGATATAACACCTGTGGATGGAAATGATTATTACGAACCACGAACAGCAGGGCGGTATTATGTTTCCCCAAAAAACACAATGTTTGGTGGGTTTTATTCCTCAGATTACAGGAAGAAATTTGCATTAGATGTTTCAGGTTCTTATAAGATTTTCGGAGGGCAAAATCGAAATACACTGACCTGGGAGGTGTCTCCAAGATTTATTTTTAATGATAAACTTTCACTCATTTATACACTAACCGGCCTCAATTATCATAATGATGTGGGGTTTGTAGCGAGTCAAAATGATTCTATTTATTTTGGGGTAAGGAATGTGGCTACTGTAACCAATGCGCTTGATATGGCCTATATTTTCAATAATACCATGTCGCTTAAAGTATCTGCAAGGCATTATTGGTCTCAGGCTACTTATCATGTGTATGATTACCTAAATATTAATGGTAGCCTTAGCCCATCAAATTACACTACTAATAGTGATGTGAACTTCAATTCATTCAACGTATTTATGAGCTATATATGGCAGTTCAAGCCGGGAAGTGAGATGAGTGTTGTGTACCAAAATAGTATCTATAGATCGGGGTCTAATATAGTGAGTAATTATTTTGATGATGTTAATTATACTTTCAGGTCGCCTATTAGTAATTGCCTCTCGGTGAAGATTATTTATTACCTGGACTATATAGCATTTAGGAATTTGGTAAGGGGGCAAGGCAGGGCAAATGGATAATCAATACTTTGGATTTCTTGCAGAGGTTGTGCACATTGCTGAATCAACAAATAACATAATTCCGGCACACAGGTCAGTGGCGGCGCAAGGGTATTCCTTTTCTAATAAACCTTTCGAGGAGCAATTACCTATTTGGGATTATGTATGGAATAATGGCAAATCGTTTTGGGTAAGGCTACATGCCTTTTTCTTTTTAGAAAGGTATATGAAGAAACCAACTCACCATATAACCTTATGGGCTACATCTCTAGCCTGGCAGGACCGGGTAACCGGCTGGTCGTTTTGTGATAGCCTTGCAAAAATCAATACACGGGTTTTGGAAACTATGTCTGAAGAGGTATATCCAGTTTTACAAGCCTGGAATACCCATACTGACCTTTGGAAACGTAGACAGTCGGTGGTAAGCCTATTGTATTTCAGTAAAACCAAGAAGATATATTTGTCATATGGGCAAATTGAAGCCCTGGTAAGCAATTTATTGGGCGATGAAGAATATTATGTGCAGAAAGGGTTGGGGTGGACCTTACGGGAAATGTATACCATATACCCAAAGCAAACTATTGGTTTTTTGATGGTGAATATTGCCCATATTAAACCTATAGCATTTACAATAGCTATTGAAAAAATGAGTAAGGAGGAGAAAGATGTGTTGAAAACGGTGAGGAAGAAGGAGGGAATATTAGGCATTTTAGTAACTCCGGTTGGCAAAGGAGATGAACAAGATATGCTCCGTATAAAAAAAGATGCTAATGGAACACTCCTAATCCAAAACTTTGGAAAATTTAG
>CAIWHI010000383.1 GCA_903912435.1 uncultured Bacteroidota bacterium
GCGATGATATACAATAATGATCTCATAAATAGTATTTTTTTTAAACTAACCAGTTTGAAATAGAGCACCATCAAATTGAGGTCTGTACTTTCTACTGCAAAACTATGGATACACCTTTGGGCTTGAATTATATAATAAGGAGTAAAACTTGTAACATTCACACAATTAGTTTAATGCAAAACCAATCTCTGTTGGCAAATCAGTTCCCAACCAATTGTTTACTTATTATCTTTTCTGCAAATGAAAAAGAAGGCTCTTCTGACCTCAGGCTAAAGGTTAGACAGTGGTCTATTCCAAACCCAGTTCACCTCAACTATTGGTATTTATAATAGTAGCAATTGTCTAAATTCGCAATGCTTTGAAGAGGCCAGTAGTGGGACGTAATGGATATTATTTATTATAAAAATAGAAAAGGAGCTACCATCCATTAATGATAGCCCCTCACCCTAATATTGAGTCAATTAAAAATTCGAAATAAAATTCTGGGTAGCAAAAACAGTCTCATCAATATCCTCAAATGATAATGCCTTACTGATAAACCAGGTTTCGAAAGCTGATGGTGGCAAATAAAAACCATCGGTAAGCATGCCATGGAAGAACTTATTGAAAAGTGCATTATTGGCAGCAGCAGCAGATGCAAAATTATTTACAATCTTATCGCTGAAATGCACACTAATCATTGAGCCAAAACGATTGATGACAAAAGGTGAGCTACCTGTGCTTAATGCTTTTTCAAGGCCGGCATGTAAGTAAGCTGTTTTATCATCTATATCCTTATAGATTGCTGGATTGTCTTTCAATGTTTTAAGCATTGTGTATCCGGCTATCATGGCTATTGGGTTACCGCTCAATGTGCCAGCCTGGTAAACATTACCCAATGGGGCTATATGCTCCATAATGGCCCTTTTACCACCAAATGCACCTACAGGCAAACCACCGCCTATTACCTTACCATAGGTTACCAGGTCGGCATCAATGCCTAGTCTTTCCTGTGCGCCACCGGCTGCTAGTCTGAAGCCTGTCATCACCTCATCGAAAATAAATACGATACCTTCCTTGTCACAAATATCCCTTAACCCTTGGAGGAAGCCCGGTTCTGGTATAATACAACCCATATTACCTGCGACAGGCTCTATAATGATTGCAGCTATTTCTCCGGGATATTGTTTTACCAATTGCTCTACAGCCTCAAGGTCATTGTAAGGTGCAGTAAGGGTATCAATTGATACTCCTGCTGTAACACCGGGTACAGTTTGTATATTAAAAGTAGCTAAGCCACTACCCGCCTTTACCAGAAATGCATCGGCATGGCCATGGTAGCAACCCTCAAATTTGATAAATTTATTCCTGCCGGTATAGCCACGAGCTAGCCTTAGTGCACTCATACATGCCTCAGTACCACTGCTCACCATACGTACCATGTCCACATTAGGAGCCATGCTACATATAAGTTCGGCCATTTCTATTTCCAGTTCGGTGGGTGCACCAAAGGAGGTGGAATGGGCTGCTTTTTCACAAATAGCCTCAACTACAGGCTCATATGCATGGCCTAAAATCATAGGTCCCCATGAGTTGATATAGTCTACATACCTGTTGCCGTCAGCATCAAACATATAGGCACCCTTGGCCCGCTCCATAAATAAGGGTGTGCCACCTACGCTCCTGAAAGCCCTTACAGGTGAGTTTACCCCGCCTGGTATTGTTTTCTGGGCCCTTTCGAATAATTCCTGGCTTCTTGTCGTTATTTTCATCTGTTTCAATTTTATAATTGAGCTACAAAATATTTTTTCTTAGTGGTTCTGATGATAAATCCTGAACTTTGTTATAACTTTATTTGAATATTATCAGTACTCCTTATGATTCTTATTGCCATTTTGTTTCCCGGTTTGTCATTTTTACTCAGGGGCAAACTGATTTCTGCGGTCTTTGCTATCGTCCTTCAGGTGATAGCGCTTTTTACATTAGTCTTAGTGGGACTAGGCTTCTACATCTGGTTGTTTACTGCCATCTGGGCTGTGAGCTCTTACACACAGGCCCGTGCCGACAGAAGAAACCGTGAACTAATCCGTGCCATCAGGCAGGGTAGAAGGTAAACACTTAAAGAACTTTACGATTTAAGCTAGAGATGTTTTCCTATACACCTCATTTAGTGGTAAGTCGAATCCAATTGATTCAATAACAAAAGAGGAGTTCGCATCTTCTATATAAATCGGCTCTTCCCAGGTAGTTTCATTCTTTCTTTTGTTTATTTGAATGAATTTCCTTGTTGAATCCACCAAAATATACTCCTTCAAAGAGGGTATTTGTTTATAATAATGGAATTTAAACGCCATATCATAGCCCTTTGTTGAAGGACTCATTACTTCAATAATTGCTGTAGGGTTAGTTAAAGTGTCAAATCCATTTTCCTTACATTGTAGCTCCTCACATAAAATCGTCAAGTCAGGGTACATGAATGAATCAAATTCAGGAGTAGTAACCCTTAAGTCAGCCACCAAAATCTCACAGTCCTTGCCTTCCAAATAATTGCCAATCTTTCTCATCAGGTTGGCAACTATAAAATTATGGTCGAAAGAAGCACCTGCCATATCATAAATTCTCCCTTCGAAGTATTCATGCTTTTCTAGACTTCTCACCTCTATTTCCAGATAATCATCTGGTGTAATATAACTAACAGCAGGAAATGCCATAAATGCAGATTTATGATACAAAGATAGTATTTATCCGTTTATCAATTTTGCGGCATCCTTGGCATAGTAGGTTGCAATAAGGTCGGCACCAGCACGCTTTATGCTGCTTAGCGATTCTATAATTGCCTTATTTTCATCCAGCCAACCCATCTTTACCGCCGCTTTTATCATGGCGTATTCACCACTTACGTGATAGGCACTTACAGGCACATCTACACTATCCCTTACCTCACGGATAATATCCAGATATGCCATAGCAGGTTTTACCATCACTATATCAGCACCCTCTTCTACATCCATCAGGGTTTCCTTTATGGCTTCACGGCGGTTGGCATAGTCCATTTGGTAGGTTTTCTTATCACCAAATCCCGGTGCACTATCCAGTGCATCTCTGAATGGGCCATAAAAGCAACTTGCATACTTGGCACTATAGGCCATAATACCCGTACTGGTCATGCCGTTTTGCTCA
>CAIWHI010000384.1 GCA_903912435.1 uncultured Bacteroidota bacterium
CAGGTGGTGTTTTTGAAATTCTGCAGCTATGGATAAACCTACCCCAAAAACACAAAATGACTCCGGCAAAATACCAGAGTATAGTACACGACACTAAACCCAAAATACAATTACCCCTTAATATGGGGGTTGTATATGTAGTAGCAGGAGAATATGATGGGGTGAAAGGCATTGCCAGTACTTTTTCGCCAGTGCATATGTATGATATGCACCTGAATGCGCATGCTGATTTCAAATTCAGGGTACCGGCAAATTTTAATACCGGAATTTTAATTGTAGATGGATCAATTAATGTGAATGACCACGATGCTCCGGAGAATCATTATGTACAATTAAAAAATGAGGCAGGCGATATTCATATTAAAGCAAAGGAAAATGCCATAATACTTATATTAAGTGGTGAGCCACTCAATGAACCATATGTAAGTTATGGTCCATTTGTAATGAATACTGAACAGGAAATCCACCAGGCAATTGAAGATTATAATGCAGGGAAATTTGGATTCCTGGTCGACTAGGAAGCTGTGATTAGTTTACGGATTTTTTAATTTTATTAGCCCTGTATTTTACTATTCTGGTTATCAGATCAATAGGTAAGGGACTAGAATGAGGAAATTGTATGGTGCTAGGAGGTCCATCAAAATGCGCTAATTCGGCTTCAAACTCTGGCACGCCCTTTGGACGAGGGTAAAACCCGATATGATTTTTGAATGCGCCGAAATAAACAAGATTACCATTTTGTGTAAATGTAGGCATGCCATACTTAATGGTTTCCTGCGCAGAAGGGGCAGCTAACTTTATTGTTTGCCGTATTTCCTGTAGCTTAATTTGAATATCGGAAGGATAGGCCGCTATGTATTCGTCAATATTTTGAGGCTTCATTGAATTTTAGATTTTTGCAAATTAAGGAAGAATTCAAAGTTGCTTTCCCAATTAGAATTTATGTTCTATAATCTAATTGCTAATCAGCCAACCTTACCATACATTTCACATCGGTAGGGTTTAGATAGCATTCTACACAATAGCCCTGAGAGTCTATACCATTTACCCCAAGTAATTGATTGAATGTGTTTCCAATATCGGATACATTGTTCATGAAATCTTTAACTATAGTACTTACATACATGCCCTTAGGAATAGACATAAATTGAAGACCAAGGATAGAAGCCTCACCTGATAACAATTCTTCAACGGCTGCTTTGTAAGCAATTTTACCATTTTCTGGTCTTGAAATGCCGAACTGTCTTCTTTTGTGAATATCCGACACTTTGGAATATAAAGTATCGAATGCATTTAAGATTCCTTCGGGGAAAGAAGATGCCTGAACATAGATAAGATTAATATCCTTATCCAAAGTAAATGTTTCCATATACGCTACCTTTATTATACCACAAAAATAATGTGCGTATACGAAAATAAGTATGCAAGAAACGACAAATAAAGGGGGCAATAAGGTCAATCTTAGTCTTTAGGCGGTGCTAGGGCCGGTGCTTCGGGTTTCCTATCCTGACTATTAAATTGTTTCCAGGTTGAATTTTCTTTGCTTATCAGATTTTCAACCCTGCTTACCAGCACTTTAAGTGGCTCCTCCTGCTTATCGTAAGGACCTGTGAGGGTAGCGTAATAAAATTTTTCCTGTAACATTGATTCTGCAGTGGTGCGATACTCAGTCCATTTTTCCTGGAATTTATAGAGGCTGGAAAGGCCTGTAACTATTGCTATTAGTGCTCCCATCAAACCTAGTATCAGGTTTTTGGCTGTTGGAAAGAAATCAAACCCTGACATTGAGGTAATTAAAGCTGATACAACTATAATAGTAGTATTACACATGTAATACTTTTTTTTATTTTTCGATGCCCTGGCGCTGTACCACAAAATCTGTTCTTCGATTCGGCATTTCATGTATTCATCATCTGTCATCATATAAAATAGATTTATGCGGCACGAATATATTTTAAACAGGTAATATTTTATACAATATAGGAATATTTTTTTCTTTATTAAATGTCTTGCATACTACAAATGATATTTATACCTTTGAAAATCATCTATCAATAAATGATTTAGTATTGTTTCAAATTCATCGCATCACAATCATGAGTGCCTATAATTTACACCAACAGACCAGGCAAAAAATTGAACACAGCAGGAAAGTAATAAGACTATATAAATTACCTACTCAAGATCCATATCCCGATTTTGAAGTTTGTGTAGATTTCCCTTTGGAAAAGAAGATTTTCTCCTAAAGTCTTTTAAACCAACCAATACATATTATGGATACACAAGAAAAAGGTACGATAATACAAACAGGGGATAAAATCTTCAATATAGGGGTTATAAACAATGCAAATTTTGGTTCAGCAACTGAAAACAGACCATTTAATGAATACCTCACCAAAGAATTAATGAATGGCATTAGACCCTATTGCACTATTGCGAATAAATTTCTTGACCTGGTAAAAAGCAAATCAGACTGGAATCAGATAACTGAGCTTAGTAATAAAGCTAAGGAAATAATAGCAAGTAATTATGCAGGGATTATTGGTATACAGCTAAGGAAATTAATGGCTATAGGCAAAGAGCCAATTTCTGAAAATAAGCAGATGAAGTACATTGACAATTGTCTTATCACAGGTAAAAGGACAATTCAGTTACTGTGCTTTACTCTAATATCAGACTTATGGAATAAAAAAAAGGAGCATAATTTTACAATAAATGAGCATGGTATTGAGCTATACAAAACGCTATTTGAAAGTTGGATTGAGTTGAGTATACTTGAATATTCGAAAATTATTGAATGCCTGCTAAGTACCTATACAGAAAACCATATTTCGTTTCCATTCAAGGAACTAATTACGATAAATGAACAATTGCTTAGCGGCAGTAAATATTCGGACGCCATAATAGAACTTAATAAACTTAGTGAAACACCCGATTTACAAAAATACTCGATCAAGAATTGTGATATTGCAGAGAAACAATTGACAAACCTACTTTGCACTTTAGGCTTTTTTGCAGGGTATAAAATGGTATCGATAAAGAATATCAACTACGAAGAGGTAAGACATGACCGGCCAAAGTACCTATATAATTCTGTGTCGCTAGGTATGGATAGCAAATCAAATATCAATACCGAAAACCTATATTATTATGATGGCCCATCATGTACTGATTCAATATTGCTGTATAAGGACAATTTCAACAATGGCATCAACTTATTTCCATTTATTATAGACCTAAGCTCGCTAACATTCGAATATGGGGTAAAAATTTGTTTTTTCAGTTGCCTGCTTGACATGGATGAAAACAATATTACCTACAGGTTTCTGGAAGATAATAGCACAGAATGCATCACCTATACCGGGGTGCTAAAGGAAGGGATACAACTGAATGATATAATAAATGATAAGGAAAAAAGAAAGAAAATGAGACTGGATACTGTTTTTAATGAATTCAGAGAGGCTAAGAAGGTTTTATTAGGCAGCATTGATTTATCATCATTAGACGATTTATAATATAAGAATTGCCATGAATAAAATCTACCCCTTTAAATTTCTTGATGCTTATGACAAAGACGACGCAGGTCTATTCTTTGGCAGGGATGAAGAAATAAACAGCCTCTACCAGATGGTTTTCCAAACTAATATTTTGTTGGTATACGGGGCCTCAGGAACGGGCAAAACCAGTTTGATACAATGTGGCTTAGCAGGTAAATTTCAATCACATGACTGGTTATCATTATTTATCAGGAGGGGATATAACATTAATGAATCTTTGCTTAAAATATTAACCGATATAGCAGGGAATGAGGAAACTGAAGAAGGAACAATAGACCTTTCTTCTCTTTTCGACGATGAGGCTGAGAATAAAACCCAGGTGATGGAACTATCTCCACTCGGCAAATTATTTAATTCAATATATCTCAACTCATTCCGCCCCATTTACCTTATCTTCGACCAGTTTGAAGAATTATTTATACTTGGCAAACAAGAAGAACAAGAAATTTTCATAACCACAGTACAGGAAATTTTGAAATTGGAACAACCAATTAAATTAATTTTCAGTATTAGGGAAGAGTTTCTAGGAGTATTACACAATTTCGAAAAAGCTGTTCCTGAGCTTTTACGTAAAAAACTAAGGGTTGAACCTATGAACCGGGACAAGGTTCACCAGGTGATAAAGGGTGCCACAGCAAGTAAATTTTCCAATATCTCATTAAATAAAAATGAAGAAGTTGAAATCTTAGATGCCATTTTTGACAAAATAAGAGGCAATGATAAATCACTTGCTATACAACTTCCCTATCTGCAGGTATATATGGATAAACTATACCTCCATATTACCAATGACAAAACAAGAGTATCAGACGCAGTAATAACAATGAAAGCCCTAAACGAAATGGGCAATATTGGTGATGTATTAAGGGAGTTTCTTGATGATCAGGTGAAGGAGATAATTGAAAAACTAAATAAGAAATACTCGAAAATCACAATTGGTAATATTTGGAAAATTCTTTCACCGTTTGCAACCCTGGAGGGAACAAAAGAACCTATTTCGTTTGAACAGTTATTAGAACGCCTAAAGGGATCTGATAAAGTCTTAATTAAGGATGTTATACAGGCTTTTGTTGAAAGTAGAATTTTACGGTATTCAGAGGATGGGGCCATTTACGAGCTTGCCCATGATACGTTGGCCAGGCAAATAGCATCAAAGCGCACTGAAGAAGATATTGAATTGCTTGAAGTAAAACAATTAATAAAAACACAGCTAAAGCAGAAAAAAGAAGTAAGGGAATTATTCTCTGAAAGACAATTGCATAGAATTAAACCGATATATTTAAGTCTTAATTTAAATGATGAAGAAAAAAAGCTGATAAGAGAAAGCAAAATAAAAATTGCCAAAACCAGATTACTTAAGGGGATAAGAAATGCTGCTTTAGTAATTTCTCTATTAATTGTTATAATAATCATATCACTGCAATGGCATAAGGCCAATTTAGCTACCATCCAAAAATACAAGGCTTTCGACAGCTTGAGCAGTACA
>CAIWHI010000385.1 GCA_903912435.1 uncultured Bacteroidota bacterium
TAAGAACAGCTTTATTTAATAACGAATCAGTCTTCCTCGCCTTTAGATCGGCTAATTTTGTAGTTGTACTTTTCCCCATAAATTAAAATATGAGGCACAAAATTACTAATATTGGCAATGCAATTGAATATTATTTTAATGTTTTTGGAGGCGATTTATAAATCGCCTCATGATTAACTGTTGGTTATTCAATCTATTGCAAATCTTCAATTTGCTGATCATTCCTGGTTTTAGTTAGAGCTTCTTTCCGCTTATTCAACGATTCTCTTAATCCACTAACTTCATTACTAATCTTCTCATCAGTAATTTTGGTATAGAAATCGGATGTGATTTTTATACTGTTATGTCCAAGCAAGCTACTGAGGGTTTCTATGGATATATTTGATCTAAGAATAATGCTGATAGCAAATGACTTCCTTCCCATGTGCCATACCACCTTTTTTTTGATACCACATGCATCAGCGATTTCTTTCAGGTAAGAGTTGAGTTTTTGGTTACTCATAACTGGTAGCAAATACCCAGGTCTTTTATGCACTGGAAGTGCCTTTATCTTTTCTATAATATCAATTGCCATAGGTAACAAAGGAGCCTTAAATTGACGTTTGGTTTTTTGTCTTACCATCTGGATCCAGGGATAACCATCCACACCAGTAACTATGTTTTCTGGACGTAGGTTCTCCAGCTCTTTATATGCAAAACCAGTATAACAACTGAACAGGAAGAGCTGCTGCACCAGTTGAAGCCTGGGCAGTTCGAAAACTTTATTCTCAATAGCTAATATCTCATCATAGGTAAGGAACTCCACTGGCTTCTTGTCTAACCGTACCTTATATTCACCAAATGGGTACTTGTCCAGGAAGCCACGTTGAATAGCTACCTTAATAATTAAACTGAACCGTTGCCAGTGTTTATAAATTGTAACATTATTATTTTTATACTCTGTTCTTAGGAACATGTCGAAGCCTTGCATAAAATCGTAATCCAGTTCATAGAGTTCAATGTCATTACGTTTAAACTTCTTGGATATATATTCCTTCAACCGCTCCCTGGTGTTCGTATACTTTACTATGGTAGTTGTTGCATACTCTCTGCCTTCTAAGGATTTCATTTGCCCAAGTCGTTCATCAAAGGTTTGCATGAGGCTCATGCTCTTTGCTATGCCATTTTTCAACTTATCCCTGACAGTATAGGAGTTAAATGGTTTGCCCGAAACCAGGAGTTCATTGGCTACCTGACGTGCTCGTGCCTTCAAGGCTGCCAACCCATCGTTGATGGTATCGGCTTCTTCGCTTTTACCTTTTACTTTCTGGTGCTTTTCATCCCAGGAAGATTCAATGACCCAGAAGCCAGTCGAATACTGCACCCGATCATAATCGGTAAATATGTGGAGTAGTACAGGCGATTGCCTTTTGCTGTTTTTGGCTGATGTCCTGAGCCAGAAGGATAGTTTAACATTCATATGCTTGAAATTTAGTATCGGCTGAAAGCCTTACCAGACAAGCGAAAGCAGATTCTATGTGCGTTTTTTGTTGCAGAGCACACCAACTGAGTAAACTTAGCAACGAATAACGCACATGAAAAGAGCTTTAAAACAGAAAGGAACTGAACCTGAAATGTTGTTAACACCACACCCCAAATAAATGCCCAGATAGATGAATTGCATTGAAGCCATGCATCAGTGACACTTAATTAATTCAGTTGTAAAAGTCAGGAAACCCGCATTGGTGTGCTATTGTAGCGGAAAGAAGGTACATCATAGACAAGGGGTTGAATCTTGTCGGAGTAACAGTGACAAACATCATGACCGAA
>CAIWHI010000386.1 GCA_903912435.1 uncultured Bacteroidota bacterium
AATTGACTTCGATATTATTAATCAGTTTAATGACCAATTAGCCAATGCCATAAAAACCGGGCAAGCTTGTTCATTAAACTACAACACAACTTCTGACAATTATTCAATAAAGATACTCACCTGCCACCCAGATAAGGACTTCCTGCTTATTGTGGTAAATAAAGCAACCCAACCAGGATTAAACCCTACTAATGAAGTACCGTGGAATGAAATTTTAGATACAGCTGGTGATGGTACCTGGGATTGGGATATAGAAAGCGGTAAAATTACCTTGTCGCCCAGGTGGCTCACTAAATTTGGCTACCAGGAGGGTGAAATTACCGATTTCAAAAATTGGTTATCAAAAGTTCATCCATCCGATTTGCCCCTGGCATTAAATACCATTAATGATTATTTGGATGGCAACATCAATACTTATGAAGCCGAAATACGTTTTGTTTTAAAAAGCGGCGAATATATCTGGATACTCAGCCGTGGACTAATAACCCAAAAATCAGAAGAGGGTAAACCCTTAAGATTTACAGGTACCCACGTAGATGTTAATGATAAATGGCTTCACCAGGAAAAATACCAGGACACAGTAAGACTGCTTTCAAAATTGCTCAATAGCCTGAATAGCGGCATCCTTGTAACTGACGAGAACAGAAATATCATCTATGCCAACCAGGTATATTGTGACATCTACAAACTTAAAAAATCTCCCGAAGAAGTTATAGGTTCCAACCTGAGTGAGGGTATACAAAACAGGAAACTCATCTATAAAAATCCGGAGTATTTTGTAGAACGAACTGAAGAGCTTTTCCACCTTAAAGAGCAATGCCTGGATGAAGAATGGGAATTGGTGGATGGTAGGGTCATAAGCCGCGACTACATGCCGCTATCTCTTGATGTAAATTTCAAAGGCGAAATATGGAATCTAAAAGACATAACTGAGCATAAAAATGTAGAGAAACGCTTTGATAAAATAAGATTGTTTTACGAATGCATCCTCAATAATATCTCAGCCGATGTGGTTGTTCTCGATGAAAATTACCGCTTCCTTTTTGTAAGCCCATATGCCATCAAAGACAAGGATGCAAGGGCTTGGATAATAGGCAAAAATGATGAGGAATATCTTACCTACCGCAACAAGCCACTATCATTGGCCACCAGGCGAAAGGAGATGTACCAAACTGCTGCCAAAGAAAAAGAAGCGATAGAATGGATAGAAAAAACAGACCAACCTGATGGCACTATTAAACACAGTGTACGCCGTATTTACCCGGTTATTAATGATAAAGGCACAGTGGACATGTTTATTGGTTATGGAGTTAACATTACTAACCTGATACGTGCCCAGGAGGAATTGAAATCGAGCATGGATTCCTTCGAAAATGCCTTCCATTATTCTGGCATAGGCATGGCTTTAATAGGCCTTGAGGGCAATTGGGTGGATGTAAATACTGTTCTATGTCAGCTATTGGGTTATACAAAAGACGAATTACTTGGGCTGCATTATATTGATATTTCGTATCCTGAGGACGATGAAATAGATCGTGACCTTGTAGTTAAACTACTCAAGCATGAAATATCTACTTATTCAATTGAGAAAAGATACCTAACAAAGGACCACAAAATCATATTGGTTTCTCTAACCGTTTCATTAGTTTGGAATAAGGATGAATCACCTAAATTCTTTATTGCTCAGGTGGTAGATATCACCAAGCGCAAGGAACTGGAAAATGAACTGAACCGCAAAAACGCAGTACTTGAAGCCACCAAAACCAGCCTGATAAACAAGATTAACCAACTAGAAGAGTTAAGCCATATTATTGCACACAATCTGCGTGGCCCGGCCAATAATATTAAATTACTTTCGGGCTCATTAATGAGCAATCTTAGTGGTGAGCATTCTGATGCTGATGAGGTAGCTAGTAACCTATTCACTAATGAAGAAATAGCCACCCTAATTCAGGAAGGCACTGAGGCTCTAATGAATAGCCTGGATACCCTGATGGAGATTACCCAAATAAAACTAAATAAGGATATACCCTACAACGATTGCAATATGGCAAGTGTGATAAAAGAGGTTATGAGCCAAATGCATTCTACAATCTTTGAACTTCAAGCAACTATTGAACAAGACTTACAAGTGAAGATTATAAGATATCCCAAAGCCTACCTCGAAAATATCCTTTATAATTTTATCAGCAATTCATTAAAATACTGCAAACCCGGCATACCCCCAGAAATCAAAATTGCCACAAAGCAGGTAGAGAACAAGGTTCAGATTAGCGTAAAAGACAATGGCCTGGGTATAGACCTTGACTTATATAGAGATAGGATTTTCAAGCTCAACCAGGTCTTCCACGAGGGCTATGATAGTAAGGGAGTAGGATTGTATCTAATAAAAACACAGATAGAGTCGCTGGGTGGTGAAGTAGAAGTGCATAGTAAAGTGGATATGGGTTCTGAATTTATAGTAACTTTATAATCGCTCGCACTAACACTATGGACATAAAAAAAATTGCGAACCTCGTCACCAATATGGGCTGGCGATATATCAGCTTCCGTGCCCGGCATGAGATATTGAAACGAAGTGGATTGCTGGTGAGGAAATTCCCTACTGCTCCACCCTTCAAAGAGCATATAACCCTGGAGCTATGGAAAAAACAGGAGGTAAAATTCTTATTCCAATCTAAGAATGACCTGAAATTCCCAAAAAATCCTACCCCCGAACTTGAGGTAAGCTACAACCAAATAAGAAATGGTGAGTTATTAATGTTCAATAGCATCCTTACCAACCTGGGTAAGGATTACGATTGGATTACCAACCCTGATTCCGGGTTCAAATACGACATTAATAAACACTGGACACAGATTCCTGATTTTTCGAAAGAGGCTGGTGATATTAAGTTCGTTTGGGAGAAATCGAGATTCTCATATCTTTATGATATTATCAGATACGACTTCCATTTCGATAAGGATTGTGCGGGATTGGTTTTTGGAGACATAATATCATGGATAAATGCCAACCCGATAAACCAGGGTCCCAATTACCGTTGTAGTCAGGAAATGTCGTTGCGGGTGCTGAACTGGGTATTTGCCCTGTTCTATTACAGGCATAGTGCGGTGTTAACACCTGATATATTTAGTAAGATTCAGCATGTAATCTATTGGCACCTGCACCATATTTACAATAATATCAACTTTTCGAGAATTGCGGTTCGCAATAACCACGCTATTACCGAAACCCTCACCCTTTACCTAGGCGGACTATTTTTCCCACAAATGCCGGGGAGCGCACAGTGGCGGAAGAATGGCAAAAAATGGTTTGAACAGGAAATAGCCTACCAGATATATGAGGATGGCACCTTCCTGCAATTTTCTATGAACTACCACCGTATAGTGGTGCAATTACTCACCTGGGGTATTACCCTCTCTGAAAAGAATGGTAACAAGTTTGCAAATGTAGTATATGATGGGGCCAGGAGCTCGGTAAATTTCTTACGCACCTGCATGATAGACGAAAATGGCTACCTACCCAATTACGGAGCCAATGACGGCGCACTGTTTTTCAAACTCAGCAGTACCCACTACCGCGATTATCGCCCGCAGATAGCAGCACTAAGCTCCTTGCTAGGTATTGAGTCTGGCTTCACTAAGAATTATGAGGATAATAGCTGGTATGGGATAAAAAATAGGGGGAATCATAATTCAAATCCTGCAAATGGCCTATATAAATTTCCGCTTGGCGGCTACTATATAATCAGGGAGCCTGATACCCTGACCTTTATAAAATGTGGCGGCTATAAAGACCGCCCATCACAAGCAGATAACCTGCATGTAGACATTTGGTACAAAGGCGCGAATTTGTTGCTAGATGCAGGTAGTTACAAATACAATACCGACGACAAAACCATGCGCTATTTCAGCGGCACAGCAAGCCACAATACTGTAATGCTTGATGATAAAGACCAGATGCAGAAAGGTGGGCATTTTATATGGTATTATTGGTCGCAACTGGTAGATGCTAAATTGGTGCAGGAAGGTGAGTATTTTGTATTTACCGGGGATGTAAAGGTGTTTGGTTATCTCAATAAAGATATTAGTCACAAAAGGACTATAAAGCATAAGGTGAATTCGCAAGTATGGGAAATAACCGATGAAATAAGCAATCTTCCCAATGG
>CAIWHI010000387.1 GCA_903912435.1 uncultured Bacteroidota bacterium
ACTCCGAAGGACAGGGTGTCGTACCCTGACACCTCTTATATTATTTTTTAAGGTTTTGTAGTAATTGGGCATTTCAATAGTCTTATTTGTTAACAAAAGGCTATTTTATAACATTAATAGGCTTATAGAGATACCTGATACCATGGAAACGTTTTTTGTAAAAATAGTTTCCGTAGTTTTGCCCTTCGAAAAAAGCAATCTTAAGCATGGAGCCATTGGCTAAAATATTGAGTGTATCTGCTGAATTGTTTGTACAATATGGGTTCAAATCAATTACTATGGATGATATTGCCCGCAGGGCCGGTATCTCAAAGAAGACACTCTACATGCATTTTGCCAACAAGAATGAGGTAGTGAATGAATCGGTAGTTTGGTACAAGGACCAAATGACTGAAAGCTGCGGGGCAGTAATGAAAAATGCAGCTAATGCAGTAGAAGCAACGGTAATCATGTTGTCGTTTTTCGATACCATGAACAGGCGCATAAACCCTATGGCCATGTTCGAACTACAGCGTTTTTTCCCGGAAGCGTATAAAACTTTTAGGGAAAAGATACAGGACAGGGATGTGGCCATGATAAGGGAGAACATCCTACAGGGTATAAAGGAAGGTTTGTACAGGGAAAATATTAATGCTGACCTATTGGCTAAATACAGACTGGAAACCTCGCTTCTAATACTACAACCCAACCTGATGGTAAATGATAGAAACGACCTGATGACGGTAGCACTGGAAATAGGGGAGCATTTTCTTTATGGTATCATGAACGAAAAGGGTGAAAAATTATACAGGGAATATAAAGAAAAATATTTAAAGCAATCAACCAATATATGAAGCGGATTTTAGTCGCCATAGTAAGTTTAGTTTTTATTTTACCCAGGGCAAGTGCGCAGGATGTGACGCCGCTAAGCCTGAAAGACTGCATGGATTATGCCATGAAGCATAATTACTCTGTGAAGAATGCACAAATAGATGTATTAATACAGCAGGCTCAGAATAACCAGACCCTCTCTGCCTCTATGCCCCATGTAAATGGTAAAGCAGATTATAATGATTTTTACCTTCCACAGCAATCATTTATAGAAGGACATACTTTTGATACTGCAGTACCAAAAGGAATAATTACTCCTATTGCATTTACTCTTCCTTATGCAGCATCGGTTGGTGTTACAGCCTCGCAACTTATTTTTGATGGAAGTGTGTTTGTAGCTGTTAAGGCCAGGAATAGCGTTATGGAGCTGGCTAAGCTCAATGGTAAGGTAACGGAAGAAGCTGTTTGTTATAATGTTTACAAGGCTTATAATTCACTAGTTATTGCTTATCGTCAGTATGATATCATCAAGAAATCACTTGTTTTTGCCCGTAGTATGCAGCACGATGCTGAAGTATTGAAAGAAAATGGTTTTGCAGAAAAAATTGATGTGGATAGAGGGAATGTACAAATCAATAATTTGGCAACCGACAGCATGCGTATAGCTAATATGCTTGATATATCGGAACAGGTATTGAAGTTTCAGATTGGTATGGAACTTACAAAGCGTATCGTACTTACTGACACTTCGGTTAATGATAGGAAGGAGACTACAATGTCACTGGTTAACGAACCTGAACATTATGATAATGTATTGACCTATAATCAGATGAAAATGGCTTTAAAGCTCAATGAATATAATCTGAACAGATATCAAATGTCGGCATTGCCAACCCTTTCTGCATTCTGGGCATATGGAAGTAATTATGGTGCAATACATGCTGGTGACCTTAAATCATTTAATAAATGGTTGCCGAGTAGTACAATTGGTATTTCATTAACTATGCCCATCTTCAATGGTTTTTTGAGGAAGAACCAGGTAACTGAGGCTAAACTAAACATTGAAAAAACGAAGAATAATATAGAAGCGGTAAAACAGGGTATTGACTTTCAGGTGTCTACATCACGTACCAACTTAAAGAATGCTATACTTCAAACACAAAGCCAACATAGGAACCTCGACTTATCAAATGATGTGCTGGAACTGGCCCAAAAGAAATATAAAGCTGGTGTAGGTAGCAGTATGGAGGTGACCCAGGCACAGACTGAAATGCTTAGGGCGCAGAACAATTATTTTAGTGCATTGCTGGATATTATCAACGCCGAGGCCGACCTTAAAAAAGCACTTGGCCTAATGAAGCCATAAATAACTAGTGAAACATATTTTAGAAACCAAACTCGAATTTAAATTTTACAATAAATGAAACGCTTAATTTATTTGCTATTACCAGTAGTCGTATTTGCATCATGTGGTGAAGCTAAAAAAGACCCCGCCGCAGAATTGGTAAAGCTGAAAAAAGAAAGGGCAGACCTTGATGCCAAAATAGCCAAACTTGAGTCTGGTAAAAAAGATTCAGTAAAGGTGTCGCCTGTTTCGGTGTATACTGTTGAGGTAAAGAAATTCAATGCATTTATAGAAGTGCATTCCATGATAAATGGTGATGAAGATGTATTGGCGGTACCACAAGGTATGGGAACCGTAAATTCATTGTCAGTGCGTACAGGGGATAGGGTGAGTAAAGGGCAGGTATTAGCTACACTTGATGCTAATATTGTTGAAAAGCAGATTGACGGACTTGCACCACAGCTTTCATTAACCAAATCGCTTTATGAAAAGCAGCAAAGCTTGTTCTCCCAAAATATAGGTACCGAGGTTCAGTTAATGAGTGCCAAAGCGCAATATGAAGGAATACAAAAGCAAATAGAAGCTCTTAAAGCACAGAAAGACCTATATAGGATTGTTGCTCCAATAAGTGGTACTGTAGATGCGGTAAACCTAAAGGTGGGTGATTTCGCTTCACCACAGGGCGCAGCGGCTGGTATAGGAGTCAAAATAGTAAGCTATGCAAAGCTGAAGGCTGAAGCTAACCTGGGAGAAAATTACCTGGGCAATGTAAAGCAAGGTGACCCGGTTACATTAACCATGCCTGGTAGCACTGATACTATCAAGACTACCTTGTCATTTGTTTCTCATGCTGTAGACCCAACTACCAGGGCATTTAATGTAATGGTTCGCCTGGGCAATAATAACAAGTTGCACCCCAACATGTCTTGCACCATGCAAATAGCCAACTACGAAAACGCTAAGGCAATGGTGGTACCTGTATCAGTAATACAGAAAACATCATCTGGCGAAAGGCTGTATATAGCTGATGGCAATAAGGCGAAATTAGTAGCTGTGACAACAGGAAAGATTGCTAATGGACAGGTGGAAATACTTTCGGGACTGAGTGTGGGTGATAAGGTGATAACAGTAGGTTACGAGGCAATGGAAGATGGCCAGGTAATAAGCATACAATAATATTTCTCAATAAAATTTGCATCATTAATCTATTCAGATGAAAGACGTATTCAAAGAGTTTAAACCGTCTAGCTGGTCTATCGATAACCGTACTGCTATTTATATCATTACGGTGATGATTACCTTCATAGGCCTTTGGTGTTACATAACCCTGCCCAAGGAGCAATTTCCCGAAATTAAAATACCACAAATAATAGTGCAGACTGTTTATCCTGGTACATCTCCTGAGAATATGGAGAACCTGGTAACCAAGCCTATTGAAAAACAAGTGAAGAACCTTACCGGTGTTAAAAAAGTAACCAGCAACTCATTCCAGGATTATTCGGTAGTAATTGTTGAGTTTAATACCGATGTAAAAATTGAAAAGGCTAAGCAGGATGTAAAAGATGCTACCGATAAGGCTAAGCAAGACCTACCTAAGAACTTGCCTTACCAACCTGAGGTTAAGGATATTGACCTATCTGAATTACCTATCCTCTCAGTAAATATATCTGGTAATTACGACCTTAACCGCCTGAAAAAATATGCCGATAAGGTAAAAGACAATGTAGAGGCACTAAAAGAGATAAAGAGGGTAGATAGGATAGGTGCGCTTGACAGGGAGATACAAATAAACGTAGACCTGTATAAAATGCAGGCCGCAGGCATCACCTTCGATGATATTGACCACTCGGTAGCTGCAGAAAATTTGTCAACTACTGCGGGTGAGGTATCTATGAATAACCAAAAGAGGGTATTGAGTATCAGGAATGAATTTAAGTCAGCCGATCAGATTTCAAACCTGATTATTAAGAACCAGTTTGGTAATAGCATTTATCTTAAAGACATTGCCCAGGTGATAGATAGTTTTGCTGAGCAAAAAAGTTTTGCACGATTGGATAATAAGAATGTAATCACCCTCAATGTGATTAAGGCAAAGGGGGCGAATCTTATTGAGGCTAGTGATAAAATAGAAGAGCTGGTAAAAGAGATGCAGAAAAAAGGCGAATTGCCTAAGGATCTGACCATTGTAACTACCGGCGACCAGTCTCAAGCTACAAGAAATACATTGCATGACCTGATTAACACTATTATTATAGGCTTCCTGTTGGTAACCATAATATTAATGTTCTTCATGGGGGTTACCAATGCCTTGTTCGTGGCAATGTCGGTACCATTGTCATGTGCTATAGCCTTTATGATATTGCCATCTATCGGCTTTACGCTGAACATGATTGTGCTTTTCTCCTTCCTATTGGCTCTGGGTATAGTGGTAGATGATGCCATTGTGGTGATTGAAAATACCCATCGTATCTATGATAATGGGAAAATGGATATTAAGCAGGCAGCAAAAATGGCGACAGGGGAGGTGTTTCTTCCCGTATTATCAGGAACCGCCACTACTTTGATGCCCTTTATTCCGCTCGCCTTTTGGAAGGGTGTGATAGGTAGCTTTATGTTCTTCTTACCTATTACCCTCATCATTACCCTTATGGCCTCACTAGCTGTGGCATATATTATCAATCCGGTATTTGCAGTAAGCTTTATGCAGCCTGATGACCACGATGCTATTAAGAAGCCAAAATTTGCCCGCAGGGATAAGGCAATGCTTATAATTTTCGGTTCAGTTGCCGCCCTATTATACATGGCAAAATCAATTGGTCTTGCCAACTTTGTGGTATTCATTTACTTGTTTATTATTCTGGAGAAATTCGTATTGGCTAAGTTGATACATATCTTCCAGAATAAGACATGGCCTGCATTCAGGGAGTGGTATACCAGGGTATTGGTACATTCATTGAAGAGGCCAGGTCTTGTAATGCTTATAACAATAATATTATTGTTCATTGCACCCCAATTATACCAATTAAGGAACCCTCCATTCGTATTCTTCCCTTCAGCAGAGCCAAATTTCACCTATGTATACCTTAACCTACCGGTAGGTACCGACCAGGCTTATACAAGCGAAGTTTTGGGTAAACTGGAGAGAAAAGTTAATGAGGTATTGGGTAATGACCCTGCCACAGGCAAAAGGAATCCCGTAGTGAAATCGGTTATTGCTAATGTTACAGTAGATGCAGTAGACCCTAATGGTGGTGAAATCGGTGACTTCCCTAACAAGGGTAAGATAACTGTGGCCTATGTGGAATATGCCCTTCGTCATGGAGAATCAACTACAAAATACCTGGAGAAAATCAGGGCTGCCGTAAGGGCATATCCAGGTGCTGAGATTACTGTAGACAAAGAAGGTGGTGGACCACCATTACCTAAACCTATTGTAATAGATATCACCGGTGATAATCTGGACTCATTGGTAAGCACATCAGAAAGGCTGAAACGTTACCTCGCAGCTAAGCAAATACCTGGTGTTGAAGAATTGCGCAGCGACTTTGATGCCCATAAACCAGAAGTAGTATTTGACCTGAACAGGGAGAATATGAACAATGAAAGTATCAATACCTACACAGTGGCTATGAACTTAAGAACTGCGATATTTGGTAAGGAGATTTCAAGGTTCAGGGATGCTAATGACGATTACCCAATAAACCTACGCCTGCTACAATCGCAAAGGAGTGATGTAGATGCGATAAGGAATATGCCTATAGTATACCGAGATATGGGTATGGGCGGAAGGATTCGTGTGGTTCCGGTGAGCTCATTTGCCAATGTGCATTATGGTTCAAGCTATGGTGGTATAAAGCGCAAAAACCAGAAACGTATCATCTCTCTATCATCAAACGTATTATCAGGCTTTGTTGAAAATGATGTGGTGGCTGCTGTACAACGCGAGATTGATGGGTTCAAATCATCACCACTGCTGACTATTAAAATGGGAGGCCAACAGGAAGAACAAGCTGAGACTATGGGATTCCTGGGTAGGGCTATGTTGATTTCGGTAGTACTGATATTCCTTATTTTGATATTGCAGTTCAACTCATTGAGTCGGACCCTCATTATTATGAGTGAGATTATCTTGAGTATCATAGGTGTAATGCTGGGTTATGCTGCTTTTGGCAATACCTTCTCTATGGTTATGAGTGGTATTGGTATCATAGCCCTTGCAGGTATTGTGGTAAGGAATGGTATCTTGCTGGTAGAGTTCATGGATATGATGTTGCATGAGGGTATGACACCTTATGATGCAATCGTAGAAGCTGGCCGTACCCGTATGACACCGGTATTGTTAACAGCAACTGCCGCTTGTTTAGGTCTTATTCCATTAGCTGTTGGTCTGAACATAGACTTTGGAACTCTGCTTACCGAGCTGAACCCACATATCTACTTTGGAGGCGATAGTGCGGCTTTATGGTCCTCATTATCCTGGACCATGATTTATGGTTTGAGCTTTGCGACATTCCTTACCTTGATAGTAGTGCCTGTTATGTGCTTACTAAGTTTTAGGTTTAAAGAAAGAGTGAAAAGGTGGGGTAAGAAGTTGAATTTATAATTGCAGTTGAATATTTGATGAAGAGGGTTTAGGGCTTAATAAACCCTAAATCCTCTTTTGCTTTTAGGTGGGTACTGCTTTTTATATTATCCTCCTTACATCAAAATAATACCTCCTCACTTCTTTCGATATATTTTCCGGTTTTTTATCAGCAGGAAAAATGATTAGTTTTTGATGTTTTTGGGGTTTTAAGGGTTTCGCAGTTAGTTGGTAATATTTGGCAGGGTCATCAAAGTATTGAGCTTGATACACCACTCCACCTTTTACATTTTCACCTGGTTTTAGGGTGAACGTGGTATCCCCCATATTATTACGATGGGCATTTACATTTACAGTGAACTTAGTGGTATTCAATATCCAGAATTCAGAACTATAGATGGAAGCACAGTCTGCTGGTTTAGGCTTTTCCTTGGTTTCTACTTTTTGCTCCTGATGCTTGAGTATTGTTGTAGAAGGTCTATCATCATAGCTGTCTTCATAAAAGGCCGTTTGTTGACCATCCTCCGAAAATTCAGTTGAAGAGCGATACCATTGTATTCCTGCATCAGGGGCATCACTCCATTTCGCTTTTTTTACTGCACCCGAAGGGTAGTATTCAAATTCCACACTACTATGTCCTGCTATTCGCCTGAGGTTCTTTTCATAAATGAGGGTATGCTGCTTATTATAGGCACTGGCTTTACCCCAATTTTTGTCTTTGTCATAGCACTCTGAACTTGCTATACCTCCTTTTTTGAAATAATGGTAGGTGCATAAAGTGTATTCTTTGCCTTGTGAATAAGCAGAAGTAAAATTGCCCAATAAACAAAAGATAAGAATGGAGGTTTTAAAATGCTGTGCACCCATAATGCTATTTTTCAATAAAGTAACAACATGTAGTTTTAATGTGATGTTATAGTTTGCTTAATTGGAGCCGAAGTTTTCAATATTACCGTAGGGTTAAATTCATCCCCAAACCCTAATCCCAATAACATGAAATTCTGTATTGTGTTTACCTTAACAATAATTAGTCTACTTTTAATAGGTTATTTATAGACACTTAGCGAATTATTGCTTCTTTCTTTTCCACAAAAGTCATCTTGTGGGGTTTTTATACTCTGATTTTCCGCATTTTTCTATTCTTTATTTTTCATTAAAATCCGGAAATGGTTATTCTTATTTTTTTCATTGCCTTATGGTATTCGTCACTTTTTTGCCAAACATTTTTCCA
>CAIWHI010000388.1 GCA_903912435.1 uncultured Bacteroidota bacterium
ATAATAAAAATTATTTGATGCAGGAAGCGGATGATTAGTTAATGTGGTAGTTGAAAAACCACAAATTCCCAATGCGGTAAAGGTAATAATTGAAGTACCAACACTTCCAACAGTGATATGGCCTGAGATAGAATCTATTATTGCAACAGCAATATTTGAACTCGACCATCGGCCTTCCATATTTGGCATAGCAGGATAAGTAATACATATAGAGGGGGTACCTGTTATAGGCCTAACATGATCTACCACACTCAATGTATCTATAGCATAGGCTCCACTAGCCTCATGATAGCTAATAATGCTGGTACCTATAGATAGAGAATACACCAACCCTGTGGCCGCATTTATAGTAGCAACCGAAGTATTACTACTGGACCATGTTCCGCCATAACCATAGAGTTGGAATGTTGTTGACGTACCCACACACATATATTTTGGAGCATTTCTAAATACAAAATCTTGAGTAATAACATGGCCTATACCTCTCATCTGCAATGGGCATAACGAATCTGAGAATGAAGCAACCACATAATAATTAATATCAGAATACGTTGAAGTTGAGGCTACTAAACCAAAATCTAACATTGAACCAGTACCTGTTAAATGATTTACAGGGCTCGTTGCCCCACTCTTATATAGCCAATAATTCACACCAACCTGCGACCCACTTAATAATATATGAGTTCCGGTATCTCCTGTATTTAATCTAACAGATGCACCTCTCGAGGTAGTTACATCATATATATCAGGCGTCGGATTTACTGTAACAGTTATTGTTGAAATACCGCAACTACCATTAGTAGTTAAAGTTATGGTTGCGATTCCTGCCGAAAATCCATGAACGAAACCTGGGTAATAATATAAAGTATCCGTAATGGCAACGGTATGATTGCTGGAAGACCATCTACCAGGTAACCCTTTTAATGTTGTATAGCTACCATTACATAAACTTGTGGTGCCTGAGATTGGAGGTGAAATTGCATATACTTTTATGGTATCAGTGGCACGACATCCATTTGAGCATGTAAAGGTAATAATCGAACTACCTACACTTAAACCAGTAAATACCCCAGAACTATTAATGACCCCGACACCTGGATTACTACAACTCCAGACACCAAAACCGGCCAAATCTGACGAATAGGCAACACTTGTCCCCCTACATAGGCTTCCATTGTAGTTACTGTTAGATATCTGAGGCCCTTGGACAACTTTTTTTGGCGAAGATCCAACTACACTGGTACAACCTGAAATATTACTTGTGCCCAAAACATAAAAGGTGTCCCTCATACTAGATGCATAACCGAAATCAAGATTACTGCCAGTGCCAGGTGTGCCCGAACCAACCTGTATAAGGCCATTCATTAACTGATAACTAACCTGGGTATCAGAGCCATAAAGTATAAGTTTCGCATCGGGTGAATTGGTGCAAATCCTTGTGCCAGTACCAGCAAAAGAAAGTAAATGATGTGAAGGATAAGTATTACCAACAGTAACATTATACGTTTTCAGGATACTTGCAAGCTGATATGTAATTGTAGCTGTACCTATGGATATACCATAGGCTATTCCAGTTGCAGACCCCATTTGTATTACTGCCGGATTGCCACTGCTCCAAATCCCGCCGTCCAGATATCTTTCACCACTATTTATATTTAGGCTATCACCTACACAAACGGCCATCCTACCATTATACCAGTTTTGAGAAAAAGCATTGTTAGTAAAAATCAAGAGCAATAAAGCTGTGTAAAAAAATCTCATAAGTGATAATTATTTAAATACTAAAAGTTATAACGTCCAAGGTTCACATAAAACAATGAATAATATCAAAATATTTAATTAAATCACGCCTACTCCACCACAAACTTCTTCACCATATTAGCCCCACCGGCATTTAGAGTAAGGATATACATACC
>CAIWHI010000389.1 GCA_903912435.1 uncultured Bacteroidota bacterium
CTATAACAAGTCTAAATTCTAGTGCGAAATTCCAGGCCAATTCTTTTAGTAGCCCTGGCCTTTAGGCCGGGGAATCAAATTAAATTACATATGGCTTTAGCCAAACCCAGGCAAACATGATCAATTAACGCTTATAGAACTTTGGGAAAACCCAAAATGACACAACATTTTCACCGCTTAATGCCTGAGGTGATTAGCAAATTTAAAAACCTAATTACAATTTTTCCTAGATAAAAATAGAAAACCCGCAACCCGCAACCTTACCAAAATTTTCTGAAAAATTTGGTGGCATCTATCATTACAGGGCTGAAATAAATGTCCTAATTTCGCTCACAGATATATAGGGCTATGAAGAGTTCAATCCCACCAATGCAGCAAATCAGTAATTTTTTTGAAAATTATGCCAAGGCCCTTGAAGCCTATGATACCAAGGGAATGGCCTATTTATACAATATTCCATGCACCATGCTATCTGATGAAGCCACCACGGTTTTCAATGATGCAGGCAGGTTGGAAGGCTTTTTTAACCAGGGAGTAGGGTTTTACAGGCAGTTTGGTATAGCCCATGTGAGGCCACAACTTTGGAGCCGTAGGGAGTGGACTGGTAGGATTATTACAGTAAAGGTAAACTGGCAGTTTTACGATATTCACAACCAGCCTATATACGATTGCGACTACCATTACGTGTTGAAGCTCGATAAAAATAACCAGTGGCGCATTATCACTTCAGTATCGGTGAATGAAAGAGAGCGTATGGAAGACTGGCAGGTGAAACTCAAAGGTTCACTCATCGAGCGCCTTGCCGGGCATTAGGATTTTTCCATGGTACTTATCAGGATTTAATATATTTTTACATTATAGATTCCGGACCTATTCCGGTGCAGCTAGAGAATGGCATTAAAGGAAAAGAAGTCTGTTTACGAAATAATGCTCTTTGTAGCCTATGGGTTTTATATGCTTGTGGGCTTATTGTTTTTGGCAGGTAGTCTTTATTGGGGCAAGCTGTTCAATTATTGGGCATTTTCATTATTTGCCTTATTCGCATCCCAAGCTTATTTACAACACAGGCTCACCAATCTAATATTAGGTATCCCAATCTTAGCCATCTCCATCTTTTTTACCCTTCAGTTTGTCTCAATGGACAAAAATGTCATTATCCAAACCATGCTAGGCATAAGCCTCACCAGTATAGTCCTCTCCATAATTATGATTTTCGGGTATTTGAAAATGAGTTTTAAGGAGAATAGATAGGAGGGAATTATAGTCAATCAGAAAATTAGATTAATAATAGTTCAAGTCAAATTGGGGCAATGATGGGGCAACCGAATAAGATTTGACAACTTTTATAAAGTTGTCAAATCTTCATTATGTTAATAATTTATAATTTGAAATCATAGTTTATCAGAAAATCAGCTTAATCATAGTTCAGGACAATATGGGGCAATAATGGGAAATTACGAAAAAGCACATGTAATTATAAATCAATAATTTGCACCGGAATCATTGCCCCACATAGAAAAATATTTATTTTCAGAAAGTGGGGCATTGTCCCAGCGGGACAACCGGTATGTAGTAAATTATTAGGCAAAAGGTTATCTGTCCGCCGCGGCGGACTACCGGTGACTACTCAATGATATGCGAATATGTTAAAGGAAAAATTGTTGGTGAAAACACCAACAATTGCCTCGCAGTAAAAATTCTGATAATTCTTTAATTCCGTAAATTCTGATTCAAATTGGGGCAACGTTGGGGCAATGATGAGAAATTACGAAAAACCACATGTAATTATAAATCATTAATTTGCAGCGTAATCATTGCCCTATATATAAAAATTATATTTCCAGATACTGGTCGAAGTCCGCTTCGTCCAGTTACTTTGAAGCGTCCCGCTTCTTTTACGCAAGCGTGATCCAGTAAGCTTTCGGGATA
>CAIWHI010000390.1 GCA_903912435.1 uncultured Bacteroidota bacterium
TACTCCGCTATTTTATATGGCCTTACTGCCCCCGTATTGATTGCCATCATCATTCATATCTGCAACAATAAGGAAATTATGGGCGAGCATGTGAATGGGCTTAGGTCTAATATCCTGGGTGGCATTACACTCTTATTTATGACTGCGGCGGCGGTGGCTTTGTTGTATTTTATGTTTTGACGGGAGGTTAGATTTAATAATATCAGTAAGGTTGACTGACTATATATTGTATGGTAAATAAGATTCTTAGGTACATTTACTTGAAATAACCATTAATGGTATGATTGAAGAACTAAGACAAATAGAATTTCACGATTTACCTGTAAAATCCCTGTCGCTTGATTTTAATGACAATAGTATAGAGCTATTTGTTAAAGATTATAATCAAAGTAAAAAGGATTATTTTGGAATAAAAATAAGGTTTGATGATACAAGTTGTTTTTCTTTTGAAAAAACTGTTGAAATGAGCATATCTGATATTTATAGTTGTTCAATCAAAGAAGAAAATAGCCGATACTTCATTAAATTCATATTGATATCTCATAGGCCCGTAATATCATGTGAGGTGTCATTTTATTTTAAAACAGTAAGACTTGAATACCTAAACGCTATAGATTGGTAAATGGATTGTGCTTGTTCTAGCCGATTAGCACCTACTCCCTTACCAAAGCTGTTGAATTAACAAAATGATCGTGAATGTAACAAAACAGCAGCTCCTGTCCAACCCCTGAGCATTTACTCCTTTATCATAGCCTGTGAATATACCAAATGCCCCGGGATATGTTTATGCTCAGAAGTAGCGGCATGTTCGTGCTTGTATGAGGTTGAGATGCCTCCAACTAATTTCCATCCTTCGTTTAGGCATTTCCTTACATCTTTTTCAACTTCTATGATTTCGGAATGCGAGATAATGATGTAGTCTTTCAAAATGTAAAAGTTAAAAGTTAAATAATTCAAAAGTAAAAATTAAAAATTCAAAAAAAATACGTTTGGTGTTTCAAAATTGATTTTGGTATTTAAATTCCATTTTTAATGCACCATTTTGTACTTTTTGTATTCATTATTTGAGTTGTAAACAAGGTATAACTGATCCATAAACAACTCACTATGAACAGGGTTTACGCGGCGCTCCAGGAAACCATCGGTGCAATATAGCCTCACTTTATCCATATAGTAGTTCATAAGCATTGCCCTGTCAAATTCGCTGATTTTGAAAGAAAGGGTAACTCCCTGTGCTCCATTTCCCCAATTGCCACGTGCACCACCGCCCAGGCTGCTTTTGGTATAATGTTCGTTATTTAGGGTTACAACTATATTGCGTTCTAATCTCATTTTGAATTCGGCATTTGGGGCTACTACAAAAGAATCACCACCTTCCATTATTTTCAGGTCCAGAAAATACTCACTATTGATGCAGGAAAAACGGTAGAAAGTATTCAGGTGCCTGGCCAGATTGCCATGCTCCAGCACCATCCAGAAGCTGCGCTTGATGGTATCGTGGGTGATATTATCAATCCTGTCCTCCTGCAGATAGTCGGACTTTAAATCGTCTTGTGCCCTACAAATTACCGGTAAAAAAAATAAAAATATTAATATTGCTCTCATTGTACTAATTAACACTCAAACCTAAATAATATTTCCCAAAAATATTGTAATCTGTTGTAAATAAATAGCTCCCTCAGCTTAAAGATAGAGAAAGGTGATTTTGTATTTTGTAATTGTAATTTTCTAGTCATGAATGCGTTGGTTAGATTTTGTGATAAGTAATTTTCGGTTAAATATATATGATTAAAAGGGGAATTTTGAAAAACAATTTGCAAATTGATGGATAGCTTTCTATATTTACAAAAAACATCAGGATGAGGTATTTTTATTCATTTGTATTTCTATTCGCTGCAGTCTACTTTTCATCATGTGGAAGGGGGGGAGAGAAGATTACCGATCTTACTCTACCACCTACATCAGATACATCTACAAAAGGTAGTATGCTCCAAATTAGTTGGGTTGATAATTCGTACCAGAGTGAATCATATAATATTCAGGATTTGACAGTTTTGAAGAAAGCTTATTATGAATTAGGTGGACGTGTATCAAAAAATGCTGATACCACATGGTCGGGCATAGTAATA
>CAIWHI010000391.1 GCA_903912435.1 uncultured Bacteroidota bacterium
ACATATGACCTTTAGCCTACCCATACTGGTAATGCTATGCTGGTTCCTATTGTTCGATTACTTGTTTGAGTATTTATCTGTGGTGATTTTCTTCGAATTATTCTTCCTGATGGATATGAAGAGGGTGGCAACAAAAAACAACCTTCGATGAGCCTAGACAAGAACCCATTAGTATCGGTAATTGTTCCCTGCTACAATTATGCAAGGTTTCTGCCTTATACACTTGATAGTATAATGGCACAAACCTACCCAAACTGGGAATGTATTATAGTGGATGATGGCTCAAAAGATAATAGCCGGGAAGTAGCGGCCAATTATGTAGCTAAGGATAAGCGGTTCAAGTATTTTTATCAGGAGAATGAGGGCTTATCTTCCGCAAGAAATACAGGCATTTCGAAACGTGGCCCATCAAAATATATCCAACTACTGGATGCTGATGACCTGATACACCCTGAAAAAATAGACCAACAAGTAAAATACCTTGAAGCCCATAAAGATGCTGACCTGGTGTATGGGGATGCAGTTTTTTTTGAAAACAACGAACAACAGGATACAACAATAGGCAATATAGACCGGAGCAAAATCAACCGGCTTAAAATATCAGGCAAAGGCAGGCCCATATTGAGGAACCTTTTTGTGAATAATTTTATAGAGGTTTCATGCCCCCTACTGAGGACTGTGGTAATTACAAATCATGGCAATTTCAGGGATGCCTACCGCACTTATGAAGATTGGCATTACTGGTTAAGAATTGCATGCAGAGGAGTAAGTTTCGCTTATGACCCAAGGCCCGATACGGTAACTTATATCCGCTATGGCCACTCCAGTATGCTGGGTAATGCAATGAATAAGGTGAAGTACGGCATTCAGCTAAGAAGGGCATTCAATCGTGAAAGTAAAGAAGTAGGTATGGGCTTGTATAACCAATTCAGGTTATGGAAACTGTATATTAAGTGGTTACTACTAAAACTGAAGAAATCTTAAGATGCAGGATACCTATATATTAATTATCAACTGGAATGCTGCTGCAGATACGCTGGATTGTATAGATAGTGTAATAAGCCTGCCTAATACAAAAATCCTTTTGATAGATAATGCATCGGCTGATGATTCGGTAAAGGTGATGAGGCAGCAGTTTATTGACAAGGCTTATGATTTCACCACCTGCAAGCCCGATGAATTAGTCAACAAGGCAAAATTACCCTGCCCAAAAATTACCTTTATATTATCTGATGAAAACCTGGGCTTTGCAAAAGGCAATAACCTAATGCTGCGCTATGCCATACTACGCAATGATGCTCCATATGCATGGTTATTCAATAATGATGCCCATGCCACAGATGGTGCCCTTGCCAATATGATTAAAACAATGGAGCTGGATGCCAAAACTTATCTGGTGGGCTCTGTGATACTGGATTTTTATAAGGAGGGACTAGTGCAATCGTGTGGGGTAAAGTATTTTAAGTATTTCGGGGTATCTAAATTGTTGCTGAAAGATGCTGTTTGGAAGGATGTAGACAAGACCAAACTGCCACTTGGTGAAATAGATTTCCAACATGGGGCCAGCATGCTGGTAAGGCTGGCACCACTTAAAGAAATAGGCCTGATGGATGAGCGGTATTTTCTCTATTTCGAAGAGCACGACTGGCAATGGACAGCCATGGCAAAGGGGTATAACAATGTTTTGGCCACTGATAGTATCGTCATTCACAAAGGCAGTGTGAGTACCAACAATAAAAAGCACCTGTTCTTTTATTATTACAACCGCTCAGCTATTATGTTTGCCCGTAAGCACAGCTCATGGTTTGTGAGGATGAGTGCCACCCTATTACTAACCGGTGTTACAATGATAAGGGCTAAGTTTTACTACAAGAGTGTATTTTGGGGATTGAAAGGCATGTGGGAAGGATATTTTTATAAAGATATAAGTGAGGGTGTGGAATAGACGAATTGAATCTTAAAACTCCCAAACACTTAATAAAAGATTAATTAATGCTCAGTAAGGCCACATTATTCGGATTCAATTTCACATCGGCTTCTTCTATTGAGGAGATAGCTGACCTATTGATGGAGAATAACCTGGAAGCTATAGGCCCGAATTATAACACCCTGATTACCCCCAATGCCTATACTCTGGTGCAGTATAATGAGCCTGCCAACAAATGGCTAAAGGACTTTTATAGCCATTCGCCCATAATACTCCCTGATGGTATGCCTGTGGTGTGGATGAGTAAGCTGAAAAACAAAGGCAAATTAGAACAAAGACTACCCGGTAGCGACCTGTTCGCCCCCATGTGGAACCGCATAAAAGCAGGGCGTATTCCTGCTACTATGGTTTTACCATCTGAAATTATTGCCGAAAAATTCAATACAGATTACAGTCAGGTTCAAAATTTCGTACCCGATTTTTTCAATCCGGCTGATGAAAAATATATAGCCTGGTTTGTTATGGAGGTGGTTGATGGGATAATTAAGCACCATTCCCGGTTTGTATTCCTGGGGCTCACATTTCCTAAGCAGGAGATATTGGGCATTAGAATTATAGAACAGCTAAAAGCTCGGAAATACCCGCATAATGTATTGATACTACTCCTAGGTGCATCCTTCGAATTCTATTTTGGGATGAAAGACCGTGCACCCGAATTTTACCAGAAAAACGGACTGGAATGGTTGTACCGCTTTGCACGTGAGCCCCGCCGCTTGTGGAAACGATATACGGTGGATAATATGCGGTTTATGTTATTGGCCTTTAGGGAGTTACTGAAGATATAGGCTAAATATTCACGTGTACTACCCTACCGCCAATGCATAATTACTAAACTCTTTTATACCTGTTAATTCCATAATCAATTCTCGGGTGATGATTTCAGGCAAGGAAATCTGGGTATCTTCTGTGGTGAACTCAACCTCAAGTGTAATGAGGGTTATGTTTTTATAAGTATCTATCTCATATTTATGTCTATCAAATAGTTTTACATGGCGGTCTTTTATAATTGCCTTGTGTACAGGGTTTTGTTGCAACAATTCTTCGAATTCTGGGGCAGTAAGTTTTCTTTCGGTTTCTTCAAATACGCCCTTACTTATTGGCTTCTTCTCTGTGTGGTAATAGCTAGTTAGCCCCGTAGTATTATTAGTACTCTTTCTTAGCCTGAATGGAAGACCAGTTACCTCATTTTCAATATAGTATTGCGCTATGGATAGTACATAGTCATAATCCCAATTGGGTAGGCGCTTAAGCAGCCATTTGCGTTCTATTTCGAGTGCCATTTTCTTGAGTATAAAGTAGAGAGTAGAAAGACGTATTTGGTAGATAGTAGTTAGTAATTACTAGATTGTCGTATTTTGGAGAAAGGGCTTATTGTTAGTCAAATTTAGCTTTTGCATCAATACAAAACCATTAAGTTTTTCAAAATCCCTGAAAGTGTTTAATATCCTAGCCCAGGGCATCGCCCTGGGAGTAACAAATTTATTGCACAAAAGTTCTTTGAAAATGACATGCCAAATCACGCAAAATCTTCAAAGATTACTGTCAGAATAAGTCGGAAACAGCACCCTCTCCTCTGGAGTGTCTAATTTGTTGCACAAAAGTTCTTTGAATAGGACATGGCCAACCCCTACATATCTCAAAATTACTGTCATAAACGGCAGGATACG
>CAIWHI010000392.1 GCA_903912435.1 uncultured Bacteroidota bacterium
CCCTTGTATCAATAATTTTTAACAGCCCATCTGTTTAACCCGATTCGTGTCTTATCAATTTTGTTGTAATTTTGTTTAAATAAATTTTCCAATGGAAACAATGTTGAGTACCCCTGTGAAATTGTCTGCTACGGCAGTTATTGAATTCAAAAGATTGATGAATGAAGCTGGTTTCGATCAGGAGCAGTATTTGCGTATTGGTGTAAAGGGTGGCGGATGCTCAGGTATGACCTATGTGTTGGGTTTCGACAAAAAAGAAGCCGATGATGATATTTATGAAATAGATGGAATACCCGTAGTGATGAAAAATTCGCATGGCATCTATCTTTTCGGTATGGAAGTAGACTATAGTGATGGATTGAATTCACGTGGTTTTGTTTTCAAAAACCCTAATGCAAGCAGCACATGCGGTTGTGGTAGTTCTTTCGGGGTTTAATACTTTCTTTGATGGAGTTCCAGACATTCAGCTTTGAGGATGCATTAGAGATATGTGATGATTTCAGCGACCTTGTAGATACAGAGTTTAAATTACCTACCACTCCAATGGTTTTGGTGGAGCATGTGGTAGTTTGCCCTGCGAAAGTAGAAAGCCGCAATACCTTTATTCGTAATTTTCAGGAAACCAAAGATCCTTTAGACGCATTAATGTTTTATCAGGATGTAGATTATGGTGCAATGATTATTAGTACCGATACAGAGGGACTTTATTATTTTATTGATATTCTGGATTACGTAAGGGAAAAGGGACTGAGTTATAATTTCCCTGGGTCGTATTGATTTGGTGGTTTGCAATGTTGATTTCTTACAATTCTTAATTATACAATCCTCTTATTCTCAATTATTCCGGTGAAATGTTTTATTTTCACAACCCATGTCAATCATTAAGATAACCACACCATTCAATATTGACCTTGAGTTTAAGATTGCTGCTTTTCAGAAGAGGATAGCTGCATGGATGGTTGATTTATTGGTTATCTCCACCTATTACTATTTGATGTTGCGCTTTATTTATCCGCTTTATAAAGATGGAGAGGCATTGCAATCGAGTGCAGAGATTTTTCTGGTGGTGATTCCGGTAATGATTTATCAGGTGGTGTTTGAGCTTTTTCTAAATGGACAGACAATAGGTAAAAAGGTAGCCGGGATAAAGATTATTGACACTGAGGGGCAGGAGCCAACATGGGGGCAATATATCATAAGGTGGATTCTTTGTATTGGTAATCTGTATATCTACATCATTCCCTACCTTTTGGTACAGGTGCTTTATAATGGTATGGCGGCAGGTATCGTATTGGTTTTGGTATTGCTGATTCTCTATTTGCCTGATTTTCTATCGGTGGTTATTTCAACTAATTCGCAACGGATTGGTGATTTTGCAGCCGGAACGGTGGTTATTGATAATAATTACAGGTCTAACATCAATGAAACCATTTACCTGCAAATTGAAAAGACTGATTATGTTCCGGTATTTCCGCAGGTAATGAAGCTTACCGACAGGGATATTAATGGTATTCGAAACCTGCTGAATATGAAAAAGCCCAGCAATGATACAGCCCATTATATAACAGATGTGGCACTTAAAATTAAAACAGTTTTAGGTATAGAGTCAGACTTGTATCCGCTTGATTTTTTACAGCAATTGCTGGAGGATTATAATTATTATACTTCGAAGTAGTGTTTTTTTGATTCCCTTATTAGTCAAGCGTTGAATAATGTCACCCTTATATGTTTGTTTCTTGAAAAAAGAGAGTCATTATTCTTTCATTGAAACAGGTCAAATATAGTCAACTTTGTGGTAAGGAGGATTCGCCCTTGGTACTTGATACCGTCTGAAAGTGTCTTCTCCATCAAGTTGAGTTCGCGGTATAACTTGGCACATTGATGCCGCATTGTTGATAAGGGTGAACGGAGCTTGATATTTTATTCATTCAAAATATCTTTAGATTGGAAAAGAAATGTTTTTTGGGTATTGATGTCAGCAAAGGATATGCAGATTTTCTTTTGCTTAGCAATGACCGTAAAGTAATTGAAGAAGGTTACACTCTGCCCGATAACCCGAAAGGAAGGCAAAAATTAAAAGAATTAGTTTGCCTATGGCAGAAGCAAGGCCTTGAAGAACTCTACTGTGGTGTTGAAAGCACTGGTGGTTATGAGGACAACTGGTTTAGGTATTTGCGATCCACTTTTATAGGGGAAAAGGTGTACACATGCCGTATTAATCCTAAAGGTGTAAAATCAATGGGTGATGCAGCACTAAAGAGAACCATAACAGATGCCGTAAGTGCGGAAAATATAGCCTCGTATATGATTAGCTTCCCTCACAAGCTGGATTATGGTATTGAGAAACATCTAGGTAATGGAGGATTTAAAGATGGTAGGCAACATCTTACTACTATCAGGATGATTGTAAAACAGAAAGTTCAGCTAAACAATCAGTTAGAAAAACTATTGTATCAGCATTTTGCAGAAATACTGGTTTACTGTAGACACGGGCAACCCATCTGGTTATTAAGCCTGCTGGTTAAATACCCAACAGCAGCAATGTTAATCAAAGCAGGTGCATCAAAGATTAGTTCAAATAAGGGTATCAGCCCAGAGAAGGCGAAAGCTATTATTGCCAAAGCTAAAAACAGTACGCAGGATGTTAGCCCGGAGATAGGCCGTATAATCAGTCTTACAGCCAAAGAGGTATTGCACAAGAATTTAATTATTACAAAGGAAAAGGAGTATTTAACAGGTTTGTATAAGGGGGCAGAAGAGATGGTATTGCTCAGTAGTATACCCGGTGTAGGCTTAGACAGTGCAGTTTCTATTGCATTGGAGATAGAGGATGTAGGGCGATTTGAAACGGCTAAAAAAATGGCTTCCTATTTTGGAGTACATCCAACTTTTAAACAAAGTGGTGACGGCCAGTGGGGTAACCACATGAGCAAAGCTGGACGTGGTGAAATCAGGGCTGTTTTATATATGGCTTCATTGAGTGGGTCAAGGTACAACCCGACACTGAAAAAAATATACGATAGGTATAGAGCCCAGGGAATGAAACATGCAGAGGCTATAGGCGTTGTAATGCATAAACTTTTGAGGATGATTTATGGCATCCTCAAAAACAAAACAAAATTCGACGCCGACATAGATCAACAAAACCAAGAGAAGTCAGCTGCTAAACAAGACGTCAATGAGCAACTGGAAAGAACTGACAAGAAAATCAAACAACTCAAAAAGAACCGTTTTCAGGCAGTAACAAATGAAGCACCAATATCAAACAGAAAGGAAAAAGCAATTAAAAAACAGGTAGCGTCCCAAACTTCATAATGAAGTATGTACGGGCTTACTACCTGTAGAAAACAAACATACAAAAATGTTTGAAAAAGGCTTGCTTTTTAACGGTATAACTTTCAGGGTTTTTCTCCGTGCACTGGAATTGAGCTATAATAATATCATCCTTTCAGGATTCGCCAACAATTATTGATAGAACTCAATTTCACTCCTCATTATAAGCCAGCGATTTACCATAGGTATCAGGCAAGGCTATTACTGAAATTATTGCCAAAGCCCATACAAGGCCACCTGTGATTGCCAGGCCACCACTTAGGCTTAGGTGAAATAGACGCTCTATACCCTGGTGCATGGGTATGAGCAAAACCAGTGCACCACGCATAAAATTAGTGACAGTAGC
>CAIWHI010000393.1 GCA_903912435.1 uncultured Bacteroidota bacterium
CAGATGCTAATGGTAATGTATATGTAACCGGATTCTTTGAAAGCGCAACTATAACCTTTGGTGCTACTACATTGACAAATGACAGCAGTGGAACGCGAGATATGTATGTTGTAAAATATGATACTGCCGGAAATGTAGTTTGGGCTGTAAGAGCTGGTGGTACCGGCGATGAATATGCTAATTCAATAGCAGTAGATGCTATAGGTAATGTCTATGTTGCCGGTTCCTATAACAGTAGTTCATTAGTATTTGGTAGCACAGTATTAACAAATGCAGGCGGATTTGATATTTTTTTGGTAAAGTATGATTTGACAGGCAATGTGGTTTGGGCTAAAGGGGCAGGAAGCAGTTCGGATGATGATGGACGTTATGTAGGTGTGGATGTAATTGGCAATGTTTATATAACAGGAGGATTTTCAAGTGCTACACTAACATTTGGTACATTTACGCTAACCAACTTTTTAAGTGGTTCTTCAGATATATATTTAGCAAAATTCGATGCTAGTGGCATCATTATTTGGGCAAGAAGTGCCGGAGGAAATGGATATGATGATGCCTGGTGTTTGGCTATTGCTAATACAGGTAATATTTATGTAACCGGATATTTTTACAGTAATACACTTGTATTTGGAGCAACAACACTTACAAAAGCAGGTGAAGATGATATGTACTTGGTAAACTATGATACAAGTGGTAACGTAGTTTGGGCAAAGAGTGTGGGAGATACTGCATTTGAATTTGCAACTTCGGTTGCTGTAGATGCAACAGGAAAAGTGTTGGTTACAGGAGGATTTGATAGTCCCGTGCTACATTTTGGTGGTACAACGCTTATAAGTATGGGTGGAACAGATGTTTTTACTGCGATGTTTGCTGCTGATGGCAGCATATTGTGGGCAAAAAGTGCAGGTGGAGCAAGTACAGACAGAGGTTATTCTGTAACTACAGATTTAGGGGGTAATAGCTATGTTGCCGGATTTTTTAATAGTGCAACACTTTCGGTAGTCACAACTACACTAACGAATAGCGGGGTTTTGGGCGATGCATTTTTAATAAAATATGACAATGCCGGAAATTTAGTTTCTGCCAAGGGTATAGGCGGTATTGGTGACGATGAGGCAAACTCTGTTACTACTGATAATTTTAATCATGTATATATCACGGGTTATTATAAAAGCCCTACTGTAAACTTTGGTAGTGAGAGTTTGACCAATGTGAGTACAAATGCAGATGTTTTTTTGGCTAAATATATAGAGACTCCTGTAAGAGTTGAGGAGGTAGGAACAAAAAGCGGGAATTTATTGGTTTATCCTAATCCAAGTAATGGACATATAAATATTGCATTTTTGAAAAAGGGATTTAGCGGTGTTGTTGTATATGACAGTTATGGTAGGATGGTGTACACAAATTATGAAATTACAGGTGACACTATTGAAATTAATTTAACCCACAAGGGAAATGGTGTTTACTATTTAAAAACATTTGGAGGAGGAGAAGCGGAGAGCGTAGTGATTGTGGTAAGTGAATAAACATTAAACCGGTTTCCATCTAAATTTATAGATATTCTTTATTGATGCTTTTAGAGAGATTTTATTTTCATTTCATTAGAAAGTCATGCATTTGAATATTTACCACAAAGTCCACAAAGATTACACAAAGTTCACAAAGACTATGATGTTCTCCATGTGTTTAACTAATAGCCATTATTAGAAATTTTTATTGTTACGAGGACTTATGCGATAAACCCTAATTAATTAAATAAACCCTAATAGACCAATATCAACATGACGAAACAAGCCACTGAAAAGGCTGTCCTAAGGGATTGGGATTACTTTACCGAAAATTTGCTTGATGACGAATCAATATCAGAGGCGGGAGAAAAGGAAGATGAAAAGAAAGCCAGGATTATTAGGCTTGAGAGTACTGCAGAAGAATGGTTTAAACATTATTTCAGACGGTACACTTTTGCAGAGGCGGCACAATTTCATCATGATGCTACTAAACGTGTTATAGAACATTCAGAATGGTTTGAAGTGAGACTTTGGAGCAGGGAACTTGCTAAAAGTACGAGGACCATGATGGAAACATTGTATTTGTGTTTGACAGGCAAAAAGAAATATGTTCTGGTTATCAGTAATAGTTTGGATAATGCCATAAGACTTTTGAGCCCTTATAAAACAAATCTGGAAGTGAACCGAAGAATTATCAAGGATTATGGTGTACAAGAGAATGCAGGAAGCTGGACAATGTCTGAATTTACCACAGTAAAAGGGGTATCATTTAGAGCATTGGGTGCGGGACAAAGCCCAAGGGGCACAAGAAATGAAGAAGTGAGACCCGACATAATAATATTTGATGACTTAGATACAGATGAGGATTGTTTGAATACAGACATTATAGCTAAAAAGTGGAAATGGGTAGAGGAGGCAGCAATAGGTACTCGTTCAATATCATGTGCTACGACCATTATATTTTGTGGTAACCGTATAGCTTTGGATTGCTGTGTGGTAAGGGCTATGAAATTTGCTGATTTTGTAGATGAAATAAATATACGAGATAAACATGGAAAGTCGACTTGGAAGGAAAAAAACAGTGAAGAGGATATTGACAGGGTGTTAAAGCAAAAGAGCTATGCTTCGGGACAAAAAGAATACTTCAATAATCCGATTTCGGAAGGTTCGGTATTTAAGCAAATGGCATTTAAACCAATAAAAGCTATGCATGAATATAGGCATTTGGTTTGTTATAC
>CAIWHI010000394.1 GCA_903912435.1 uncultured Bacteroidota bacterium
ACCGTATGATGGGCAGGCGGGGATTGAAACTAACCGAAAACCAGATTGAAATGTACCGCCATATTTTTACAATGGCAGTGGCACAAAGAAACTAAGGATTATTGTTTCACGCTTTCTCTGTATATTTTATAAGTTGCCCCGGCCTTAAGGCCTGTGAAAAACAACATCAACAATTGGCTTTTAGCCAAAATTAAGGTATAAATAGCCAACCTTAATAAACCCTAAATTGTAGTACTGAAATACAAAAGGCTGAAAACCAGTTGGTGATTTTGGTCATAATACACAATCGAAAAACAAATCACCTTATCTTTGCACACTTAAATTTAAATACAACATTAGCGCATGCGTAAAAAAATAGTAGCCGGCAACTGGAAAATGAATCTTGACCTGGACGAGGGTGCTGAATTAGTCAATGAAATTTTCAAGGGACTTCCTGTATTATCTGAAAATTGCCAGGTAGTAATTGCCCCGCCATTTATACACCTGAAAGAAACCGGCGAACAGCTTACCGGAATGATTGACGTGCACCTGGGTGCACAAAACTGCCACCACGAATCATCAGGTGCCTATACTGGCGAAGTATCTGCTGGTATGCTTAAGAGTGCCGGCGTGGAATACGTGATTATAGGCCATTCTGAGCGCCGTGAATATATGAAGGAAGACGATGCAATGCTTGCCAAAAAAGTGAACCAGGCCCTTACAAATGGACTTAAAGTAATATTCTGTTGTGGTGAGCCATTAGAAATAAGGGACAACAACACACAAAATACCTATGTGGAGAGCGAGATTAAAGCCGGCCTCTTCCATCTGAGCGAAAAACAGCTCAACAATATAGTTTTGGCTTACGAACCAATCTGGGCTATAGGCACAGGCCGCACTGCAACATCAGAGCAGGCACAGGATATGCATGCACATATCCGAAGTGTAATAGCCAACCAATATGGCGAAGATGCTGCCTATGCAATATCTATCCTTTATGGTGGTAGTTGCAAACCATCAAATGCCGATGAATTATTTGCCTGCCCCGATGTAGATGGCGGTTTAATAGGTGGTGCAGCCCTAAAAGCAAAAGATTTTCTGGGAATTATTGAAGCAATGGCCAATTCTTAAAAAAAATCTGAAAATTAATTTTGTGGTGAAATAAAGACTCCATATCTTTGCACTCCGAAAACAACGACGGCGTGTTGGTCAATCGGTTAAGACGCCTCCCTTTCACGGAGGAATGACGGGTTCGATTCCCGTACATGCTACAAAAAAGCGCAAAAGGCAACCATTTATGGTTGCCTTTTTGTTTGGGAAATTGATATCCAACAAAATGCAGAATTACCAAAAAATCCTAATTTCGCTATAATTTCCCCCTTCAAAAATGCGTCAGCACCTACTTATTCTCCTAATGATTATCGTAGGCTCATTTCCACACCTCCATGCCCAAAAGCCCAACCTCATAAAAGCAGATAAGACCGCTCACATACTCCAAAACCTGCTGGACAGCAATCAATCAGTTGAAAACTATACTGCTAAAGCCAATTATGTGGAAAATGGAACAATAAAAACTGTGCAATTTACAGCTAGAGGGTATCACATTAAATCTGTCATTAAAACCACCAGCCAATTTGAGGAGCAGACAACTTTTTATGTAAATAACAGACCAATTAGAATCTATGCCAGTTTTGATAGCTCATGCACCACTAACCAGTATGGAGGCATGAATATTGTGAGTTCAGGTATGGTAGTATACTCTTTTTATTATATTAGTGGGTCTACTACTAAAACGTATTTAATGCTCACCGCATTTGCCGAAACGGCGCTTGGATCCTTTGCACTTGCGCAATACTATTATTTCCTTCCACTTTCCCCTACAGACAACCTTGGCTTTACCCTATTTAGTCATTTGGAACCACCTTCAGTGGAGCCAGAACAGGAGTAAACGAAAATTTAATAGGCTCATTGCATAAGATAAAGGACATTAACCTCGTTATTGTTCTCAAATCCCCAAAATGAGTATTTATAAAGTTCTGTCCCAGCTATTGTTGGTATTGGTACCCTATTTGGCTATGGCTCAAAAAACCATTACCATTAGCGGCTATATCTCCGAGCGCAAAAGTAGCGAGCGGCTTACTGGTGCTATTGTTTTCCTCCCTGCCCTTAAGGCGGGCACCGCTAGTAATACTTTCGGCTTTTATTCTATCACTATCCCCGAAACTAATGACAGTGTAGATATTGTAGCCTCCTATGTGGGTTTTGAGACTTATACTGCCCGTATTCCAGGCAATACCAACACTACCCTTTCCATACTGCTTGATGAAACAAAAGCGCTGAAGGAAGTTGTGGTGAAAGCTAATAAGAGCGAAATACAGACCAGAACCCAAATGAGTATGATAGACCTGCC
>CAIWHI010000395.1 GCA_903912435.1 uncultured Bacteroidota bacterium
GCCAATTTGGCTTCCATAGCTGTAGTAATACGGTTGCTACCTGAGGTAAACAATAGGGTGCCTTCCTTAATCAGTCCACACTTGCCTACTTTGGTTTTGTCTGCACCTATTTTGTCCAGGCAATCATCCGGGCAAGGGCATTTACCAATACCATCAGCATCTACTGGTTGGCACTCGGTAGGGGTAATCAATTGTTTGTCCTTATAATCAGGTACACCATCACCATCAGTATCAAGCGGGCAACCATGTGCATCCACAGCAACACCTTTAGGCGTTTTGGGGCATTTGTCGAACTGGTCGGTAATACCATCATTATCCTCATCAGGCAGAACCGGATTAGGCAGAATCATGTGGCGTGGGTAGGAAAGTTCGCTGTAGCAATGGTCAAGCGGGTTAATCCAATACAATGGTTCAACAGATTTCTTTTTGTTGGGTACATTATAGTTAAGGCTTACAGAGAGGTAGTTTACGGATTCATTTTGGCGGCCAATAGTTGGTACATTACCTAGTGGTTTACCATACCTTGACCCATCTAAATAGCCATCAGCAGTGAAGGTATAGCGGTCTTCCAACTGTATATTCATTTTCTTGTTGAACTTATATTGCACACCTGCACCAAGGCTTGGAGCAAAATCTAGAGTTTTTTTGTCAAGAATAGTTGCGCCACCACCATTATCGGCAGCGGTTTCATAGGTCTTATCCATTTTACTTTGCAGGTCATTCCTAATAGAATTGCTACTAGCAGCAGGATTGGCCACTATTGAACTAAAGTCATAAGCACCATATTTTTCATTGAGTGCATTTACCCTTGTTTTGTAAGCCAATGCACCTATACCCGCATAGCCAAAGAAGGCCACTGAATTGCTTGCCTTATGGAAGTTGATATTATATAGGTTAAACATCAGGTCGAGTGATAATTGTGATACCTCGGTGCGGGTGGCCCTATAGATAGCATTTGCAGGATTATTTGGCGTAGCATACATCATTGGGACATAGCCAAACTTAGTATAGGGTGCATCATAGCTAATAGTAGGTTGCCTGTCCAGATTTTTACCTACACCATAGATGTACTGGGCGCGCAATGAAAATATATAGCCTAATGATTTGCGTACATTCACACTGATACCGCCACCGCCTTTCTGCCATAAAAACAGGGTAGGTACATTACCCACTACGTTGAATAGGCCCATTCCACCACCTACTTCCCACATATTACGAGGTTTGGGAGGGAAAACTTCCTGATGGTCTATGTATTTTTTGAATTGTTTTTTACGGAATTTAGGGTAATAGGCAGAGTCTAAAACGTCGTAGTTTTTGCCTCTGTAGGTCATATCCCTGTTAGACCATTGTGGTGATGAAGCGGGTGTAGTAACTTGGTTAGGGTCCTTTTTTTCGCTTTCCTGTGCTAATAGCGTTTGGGCCATCATTACAAAGCATCCGGCAATTAAAATGGACTTGATGTTGAACATGATACGTGTGAATTTCTATGTAAATATTTTATAAACTATGAATATGTTGCAAAGGTATTAAGCCACTGTTAAAAAACAAACAGCGGTTCAAAATAAACCTGTAATTTACCAAATTATTGTGTGGTAGGTCAGTAAGCTTTAGAAAGTAATTCACACATTATTACGAAGTTGGTTTTGTTTAATGCGAATGGGAGGTGTGTAATTGGCTTTTGCATCGTTTTGAGAGGTATTTAGTGGAATTATGGGAATTATTGCCATTGTATTGTGGCTTCATTTGAA
>CAIWHI010000396.1 GCA_903912435.1 uncultured Bacteroidota bacterium
CAGCTTGGCTTATTTTTTCACCCGGATGCTTGACAAAATCTCCAACGGCTTTCAATACCTTATCTGCTTTTTTGGGTGCAATCCATTTAAATAGGGTATATGCTATTCCTCCTATAGCTCCAATGAGCGCGGTTGCGGGATTATAAGCAAGACCAATTAATAGAATAGTTAATGCTGCGTCCCCGTTACCCGTAGTCTTCCAAAATAAAAAAAATAGTTGGGCATAGTAATTATGTAAGAAAAGCATAGTGCAGTATGTTCGGTCATCCTAACATTAGGAGCCGAAATTTTTAATTTAGTATGCGATCTAAGTCGCCATTATTAATAATTAAAAAGCTGCACCATGCCAAGTACAAATTTGCAAAATTCTATTGACTTTAATGGTCAAAAATTTTATGTAGGACTTGATGTCCATAAGAAATCGTGGTCAGTTACCGTCCGTAGTCTCGAAAGACAAGTGGCTCATTTTATGCAACCACCGTCTGCTGACACCTTATTCAGTACTTTATCTCATAAGTTTCCTGGAGGGATATTTTACTCTGCTTATGAAGCTGGTTTCTGCGGTACAGGTCACCACGAGCGACTTTGCAGTTTAGGGATAATCAATATTATTGTACATCCCGCCGACGTGCCGGCAACCGATAAGCAGAAGAAAAACAAGACAGACTTGCACGACAGCCGTTCTATTGCTGAACATCTTGAGAAGAAAAACCTGCGGGGTATCCATGTACTTTTACGCGATCAACAAGAGTTAAGAAGCCTGTTCCGGTTGCGCGAGAGTAAGGTCCGTGATGTCACAAGGGCTAATAACAGGCTCAAAAGCTTCCTTTTTTATTACGGCATAGAAATACCTGCGGCGGTTTCAACGAGGGAGTTTATTTCAAAAAAAGTACTTGATTGGCTTGGCAATCTGGAATTGGCACACGAAGCAGGCACTATAACCAAACAAGAGCTAATGGAAGAGTTAAGGTATCAAAGAAAGCAGGAATACAGGATAACAAAGCTGTTACGCAAACAAGTGCAGGATAACCATAATGAGCAATATACACTTTTGCTATCCGTCCCAGGAATTGGCCCGATCACAGCTATGGCATTGCTTTCAGAGATCGCTGATTTTTCCCGTTTTGATGATCCTGATGATTATGTCAGCTTCCTTGGTTTAACGCCTTGGAATGACAGCTCTGGAGACGTAATACGAACTAAAGGAATACAGCCAAGGTGCAACACTCATTTACGCCCAATGCTTGTTGAAGCCTCATGGGTTGCTATCAGGCATACACCACAGTTATTTGCATACTACAGTAAACATGCAGCTAAAAACAACAAACATGCCATTATTAAGGTTGCCAGAAGACTGGCATTAATCGCAAAAGGTGTGGTCGTCAATAAGCACCCTTATCAGCCAGATTATTTACAGAACAAAAAAAATGAAGAAAAAACAGCTAAAAAATTAAGACAAACAATCAAACAATCTTCACAAAATGAATAGGTTTTTCAGGCATAAACAGAATAGCATACAAAATACCGGTAACCCAACAAACGTCAGGTCACCGGATTGATGATATGCTCATCTGGCTGTAATATCCCTGGCAGGTTGCTCCTCAGCAGAGCCCGTTACGTTTCTTACAGCAACTCAAACTTACTAAAATCATTATTGATGTTCAATTATAGCATGCTGTAAATCTCAAACAAATTAAAAGGGGAAAACGCAAATCGGAGATGGTTAGCAAATAACAAGGCGTAGTATGCGTACCTCTTTTTACCTCATACAATTACTGGCGGCAATCTAAAACATTAGTGTGATCGCATATAGCAGTCTGAGATTATTTTGCATTGTTGAACAATAAATCTAATTTTATGTGACTCTGCCCCCACATATCGGCACTATACTTTTCTACATAGCAGTCTCTGACTCCAGATTGCCGGGGACTACGCCCAACAAATGGGCATTTTGTCTGCTTTGCGGCCTCTTTGCGTAAGTTTGTCGTAGCGTGCCTTTGCGCTCTTTGCGCGAAATAAATTATGTATG
>CAIWHI010000397.1 GCA_903912435.1 uncultured Bacteroidota bacterium
AGGTCTGGCCCTAAAATATTAATGGAATATTACTATAACATGCGTGCCCTTGGAGCAATAACCGATAGCATTTCATGTCATTAGGGTGTAGGCACCTATTATACCAATATATTAACTTTGACAGATTTCTTATAAGTATCCTCTTCTTGTCGCAAGCGGACGCTTGCAAGTAATAGGACCGAGCGAGACGCTCGGTCCAGTACTGCCGAATGGTTAGTTCCCCCGCCGGCTTTTTACTTTTGAATTTTTACTTTTGAATTTAGAACTAAGCGTACTCCGGGTACAGCAAACAATCCAGGTTATCGATGCCTGGTAGGTTTTCGCAAATGAATGCTTCACCGTATTCCACTCCTATCATTTTGCCATTCAGGGCATCGCGGCCAATAATGTTTTCCAGGAATTTTTGGGTGGCAATATAGGTCAATGGTTCGGCAGAACCCGGTGCATGAAACTGGCTGCCATAGCATCGTACCGATTCCATCTTTTTGGCGTGGGTGGTGGATATGTCAACAATAAAAGTAGCTGGCAAGGTTCTGTCCTGAATCATATGGAATACCCTCTTGGGCCTCCAGGGAGCCTGTGCTACCCCATCCTTAAAAGTCTCAATTTTACGCAAGCCAGAGAAAAAGCAGGCATCAGCTATTAGTTTTCCCCCCCGGCCATGATCGGGATGGCGGTCTTCAAGGGCATTGGCAATTACAATATCGGGTTGGTAATGCCTTAGGTAAACAATTAGTTGTTTAATATGTTCCTCATCATTTTTGAAAAAACCATCCGCCATGCCCGCATTTTCACGCACTGCCACACCCAATACTTCGGCAGCTTTCGCAGCCTCTTGTAGCCTTAGTGCGCCATTGCCACGAGTGCCTAACTCACCTTGTGTAAGGTCTATAATCCCCACAGCCTGACCGGCTTGCACATGCTTAATTAAAGTACCAGCGCACCCCAATTCCACATCATCGGGATGGGCGGCTATTGCCAAAATATGTAGTTTCAAAATGAGTACGCTTGACGATTAATAATTTCAAAAATGATTTTAAACCACAGCACTGTCTTCTCTTTCTTTTTCTATCCTTCCGCGCCTTAACGGATTGGCAGTATTATCGGCATAACGCTGACGCTGAGCCAATAAGTCAAGACACTGGTAAACAGCCTCCCTGAATGATGTTGGGTCAGCCAGGTTTTTGCCTGCAATATCAAACGCTGTACCGTGGTCGGGAGAGGTACGGATAATAGGTAATCCGGCAGTATAATTAACCCCTTCGCCCTGAGCCAAAGTTTTGAAAGCTACAAGGCCCTGATCGTGATACATAGCCAAAACAGCATCGAAGTGTACATAACTACCCCTTGCAAAAAATGCATCGGCACTAAATGGACCAAAAATCAGGTTATTGAATTGCTTCATATGGTCAATAGCTGGTTTAATAACCGTTTGTTCCTCAGTGCCTATCTGCCCATCATCACCTGCATGTGGATTGAGACCAAGAACAGCAATACGTGGTTTATCAATACCAAAATCTTTGATTAATGTTTCCTTGAGGATATTCAGCTTAGACAGCAGTAATTCTTTAGTAATAGCTGCTGATACTTTTGATATAGGAATATGTTCTGTAGCCAATGCCACCCTTAGGTTATTACTATAAAGCAACATCAGTACATCCTTTGCCCCAAATTTATCTTTGAAATAAGGGGTATGGCCTGTATATGGAAAATCAGGTACATTGGTATTTCCCTTGTGTAATGGAGCTGTGACTATAGCATCAAGCTGACCATCCTTCAGGCACTGGGCTGCTACCATTAATGAGCGTAGCGCATATTTACCACCCGCCTCAGTAAGGACACCAGGTTGAATTGCCACCTCATCGTCCCAGCAATTAAAAATATTTACTTGTTTGGGATTAAGCTTGGTGAGGTCTTTGGTACTTGCGAAATTAAAAACGTGCTCAGGGACAATTTTACGGTAATAGTTGATTACCTTATTAGATGAAAAAATAACAGGTGTGCATAATTCAAGCAT
>CAIWHI010000398.1 GCA_903912435.1 uncultured Bacteroidota bacterium
ATTCCAGATACTTATTGTAGCCGTAAACATTGGTTTTGCGTTCGGAGTTTAATATTATGGTTTGGAAAAATAGTTCATCCGGCCCTTCGGTATGTTTCATATAAGATACATAGCCAGGGTTTTGTTTTATAAATTGCAAAATGTATTGAATAGTCTCCAGCCTGAGGGCAAACCATTGCGAACCAAAGAAGGGCTGCATTCCCTTGTAAAATTTGCGAATAGGGAAATGTTTCCTCAAGCGCTTGTGGAAGCCGAAGTATAGGTAGGTAAGCAATTTATTCTTGTTGGGGTTGCGAGGATTAATGGCTTCCACATCCATATAGTGGTAGTAATTGACCTTATGGCCAAAATTGGGAGGCATAATACTTACGTTATCAAAATAGATGAAATCGGTATTGTGACGGGTAAAAAAGTCATTGATGCAGGCATTGCTACGTATAGGGTAGTCTTGACCACTCATTAATACCACATATTTAAAGTCAATTCCCGAATCAATGGCCAGTTGCATCAGTTTAAGAGTACTATCTACCATATGGTAGCCCATCCAGTTAACCTTGTTTATTGATATGAAAGTGGCGTTGCTGTATTTGTTTTGTAGTGCCATTAAGGCTTCTAAGTCTTTTGACTTCCTGTCGATATGGATATAGAAATAAACACAGGGTTGATTGAGCCTGGATAATAACCTTTCCAACTGTAGGGGTTGGTTATGGGCAAGTATCAGGTATGCAGTATTCATTTGTATTTATATTTTGATGCATTAAACAGGGTGCAAATTAATTTGTTTATTCCTGATTTCTGAAGAATTAAAATTAAGGTTGCAATTATGATAATCTCTTAATTTTGTGAAGCCAATAATTAGCACTTCCTATTACCCGGTTTAGTGTTATGCTTATGAATATTTAATAAAACAAAATTGTCGCTAGAACTACAACGGTATACTGAGCCCTTGGAAATGGACGAACTGATATTTCTTGAAAATAAGGAATTGAAAGAGCGTGGGCAGTATTATAAGGTGTTTAAGTGGCTTATGTTTTTAAGTTTTATCTTTCCATTTTTAAGTGCATGGTACAGGGCCACAGAAGGCGCACCAAATGCATTTTCACTCGTTCGTTTTTTTCTTTCCGCAGGCATTTTATTGTCAATTTCTATTATTGCTACTTATATGTCTTACCGTGTATACCATAGGGGTATTCAGCTTGACCTTAGAACCAAGACCAAAACCATAGAGCGGAACCGCATTACCCGCAAGCTATATATTGCTACCAAACAAGCCTATTATTTTTATATAGACTCGGCAATCAAACTGAGTATAGAAGTGTCGTTTTCAGATTATCAGTTTCTCAAGGAAGGTGATGAGGTGAGTATTGAATATGCTACACATTCCAAGTTTTACCTTGGGTATTTTTAGGTGGCGATACAATCATGTGCTGTTATTTTAGCTTTAGGCTATAGTTGGTGAGGGAGAATCCACTGGTAGAATTATTTTAATTCATTTGGGTATTAAGTACACTTTTATATTTAGGTATGGTGTTAAAACCTTTAATTGCTTGGTATTCTATTTTTTATACCTTTGCTACTTATATATTACACTGCAATCTGCAATGAAGCATAATAGCAATTTAGATATTTTAAGAGGATTAGCAGCTTTGTTGGTATTCTTATTTCATTTTAATGGTTCAAAGGATTTTGATCCAATTTTCAGCTCAAAGTTTTCGCTTTATTATAATTTTCCGGGTGGCCTTGCAGTATTAGTATTTTTTATATTATCGGGGTATGTAATAGGACTTACTACTCCTGTTTTAACTAGTGGCCCGCTAATAAGGAAATACCTGGTAAAGCGGGCAGTTAGAATTATGCCTATTTACATTGTCGTAATATTATTTACAGCGTATTTGGGAAATTATAGTTTTGGTACGGTATTATCTAATTTGTTGTTTTTAAATATACCACTGTGTAATTTAATGAATGATGCCGGGCCAATATGGTCGCTACACTTTGAGGTCTTATTTTATTTACTCTTTGTGCCCATATCCCTTTTCAGGATTAGCCTGGGTAAAATAGTAACCGGCCTATTAGCTACTATTATAATTTTGTTTGTGTTTTTCCACAACGTAAACATACCACCACTTATCATTAGTTATCTGGTAGGTTTGTTATTCTGGATAAGTGGGACATGGATTGCCGGGTTAAAAAGCCTGCCCCGATGGAATATATCAGGGTTCAGGATTATGGCTGTTTTCCTGCTTATGTTTTCCCTCCAATCGTTTAACCCTTATGGCTTATTAGTGAAAAGCCTTAATTTTACTATGATTCAATACTCCAATCCATGGTATCATTTCAGGATATTTTATTTCACTATGTATTTCTATCCTTTTGTGGTATTGCTGATATTATCAGCAGCGAGGTTATATACGCGGTGGAATGTTTACCTCTATTATTTTTTAATAGCTACAGCTTCATTGAGGCTACTATTGATTCTGAAAATGTATGGTATTAGGTATGCTTTTGATAATCATTACACTATTCCAGTATTTTTTCTGTTTTTAAGCATCTTTTTATGGCTGATAAATAAAGATTTTAGCCTGGGTATTAGTAAAGTGCTGAAATCAACAGCGTGGCTGAGTAATATTTCTTATGCGCTGTATGTGGTACATGTACCATTGATTTTTGTATTTGGAGGGATAGCTTGTGGATCATCATTCATTTATTCAATAAAGGTAGTGGCTTATCTCGTAGTCTTATTTGGTGTTTCTTATTTATTGGAGATGAAGTACCAACCATTTATTAGGAAAAAAATTAATGGTAAAGTCGTCTAGTATATTTTGCCACACGCATAAAAGAAAAATAACACAGCCAAATTGTGTATTTATTATGCCAACCTTTCGAAATCAATAAAATTCTATTAATTTGCTGCCATGTTTCAAAAATTAATTGAGTGGATAATCCTGCATGGTGGTTTATACATGCTATTATTAGTGATTTTCGCCGAGACCGGTCTTTTTGTGGGCTTCTTTCTCCCTGGTGATTCTTTGTTGTTTGCTGCCGGTATTTACCTTCAGAATCTTTCAAC
>CAIWHI010000399.1 GCA_903912435.1 uncultured Bacteroidota bacterium
TCCATTCAATGGTATCCCTGCTTACCAGATTACCGGTACTTATGGCGATAAATTATTGAAACCTGAACAAACCCGTGAATTTGAAATTGGTACTGATTTGTCTTTCTTTAAAAACAGGATTACTACTTCTTTTACTTATTACAACTCTCTTTCTCATAACCTTATTACTGCTGTTCCTTTACCTCCTTCTACCGGGTTCACACATACTTATATAAATGTTGGTGATATAGCTAATAAGGGTGTTGAGTGGACTTTGAGAGGTACACCAATAGCTACCAAATATGGTTTAAAGTGGGATTTGTTTGGTACCTATACGCATAATACAAGTAATGTAAATAGCCTTACCAGCAATGTTGACCACGTAGTAGTTGGTGGATTTAACGGTATGGATATTGTTGCAGCGGTAGGTCATCCTTTCGGTACCTTCTATGCAAATGATATTCAGACCTGGACCGACCCAAAAACTGGCATCGTTCATGATGTAGTTAACTCTGCTACCGGTTTACCTGTAGCAACTAAGACTCCGAAATATTTGGGTTCTTACCAGCCTAAGTTTATTGCTTCATGGGGTACTGAAGTTACTTACAAGGGACTTAAGTTACACGCATTGTTCACAACTAAACAGGGTGGCCAGTTCTATAGCCGTACTAAATCTACTATGGACTTTAATGGTACTTCTCAGGAAACAACAGTTAATAATAGGGAAGCTTATGTATGGAGTGGTTCTGTTTACAATGTGCCAAATACCAATATCTATCTGCCAAATACTACAAAGTTCCTTCCTTATACTTATTATACATCAATTGAGGGTCAAAACCTTCCTGGTCGTTTCTTAGTTGATGCAAGCTATATCAGGTTGCAGGAGTTATCATTGTCTTACCACATTCCTGAGAAATACTATAAGAAGACTCCATTTGGTGGTCTTGAAGCCGGTATATTTGGTAATAATCTGGTTTTGTGGACTGCTAAAAGTAACAAATATGATGACCCTGAAGAAACTTCAGCAGGTGCAACAGGTAATGGACAAGGATTTAACTTTACTGCCCGTCCTTCTTTAAGGAATTATGGTTTCTATGTAAAAGTTCAATTCTAAACCTTAACTCATAAATAATATTATATGTTTATAAATAAAAAATTGGTTTTTACAGCAGCAGTAGCACTTGTATTAGCTGGTTCATCCTGTAAAAAATACCTTGACGTTAATACTGATCCTAATGTTTCACAAACAGCTACAGTTCAGACTTTGCTCCCTGCTGCTGAATTGCTTGTAGGTTCTTCTGTAGGTGTAGACCTTCAGATTACGGGTAGCATCTGGTCGCAATACTGGACACAAACACCAAATGCAAGCCAATATGTTACTTTTGAGCAATATGCACCGGGTCAGGATGCATTCTTAAACTCATGGAGTAATCTATATTCAGCTGCTGAGAATTTCTATCAATTATATAACCTTGCTGATACCCTGCATAAGAAACAGTATATGGCAATATCATTATTGATGCAGGCTTATACATTCCAGCTTATTAGTGATGGTTGGGGGGATGTTCCTTTCAAACAGGCACTTAAGGGCCAATATGATAATGGCCACCTGATCAATCCTAAATATGATTCTCAGTTGGTTGTTTATAATGGTATTCTTGCCTATATTGATTCTGCTAATAAACTAATAAATACCGCTGCTACATCCTCAACAGGTGCACCTTCCACCGACGACCTCATTTATGGTGGTGACATGGTTAAATGGCAGAAATTCTCTAATACACTTAAGTTGAAAATACTTTTACGCATGTCTGCTGTAAATCCTACGGTAGCACATTCTAAGATTACTGCTTTATTTGCAGGATCTACTGCTTCTACTTTTATTGGTATTGGTGATGAAGCTAAAATTTCTTACGGATTTAGTAGTGCAAATAAAAGTCCTTTATATGCCGAAACAAGTTCAACAGCACTTAGTGGTATCCAAAACCTCGGTGGTAGTAAAACATGTATCGATAGTATGAATAGCAATAGCGACCCAAGGGCTGTTATTTTTTATGAGCCAATTTCTTCTGGTGCTGTTGTAGGTATCACACAAAGCCAGTATAATGTTACTATTCCTTCTACTAGTTATTCTATACCAAGTTTCTATGTAGCAGGAGATAATACATCAACTAACAGTTCAAAATCAACTAATGCACCAGTCAATTTGCTTACTAGTTGGGAAAGTTATTTCATGCAGGCCGAGGTTGCAGCAAGAGGTTGGGGTGCTACAAGCGCAGCAGAAGACGTTCTTTTTTATGATGGTATTAAGGCAAGCTTTGGCTACCAATTTTATAGTGATGCGCTAGCGGCTGAATGGGGTCCTACAGCTTATGCCGATTATATTGCTGGTGCTGGTTACTGGACTGTTTACCCAACTGCCGGTACACTTGCCAACAGATTGAAATTCATCATTACCCAGAAATGGTTTGCTATGTGTGGCAACCAGGGTTTTGAAGCATGGTCTGAATTACGTCGTACAGGATATCCTGACTTCCTGGTTCATCCGGTTAATAGTCTTATCGGTACTAACCGTCCATATCGCTATATGTACCCAACAACAGAAAGTTCAACAAATGCTAATTTCCCAACTTCAGGTGTGGCACCATTAACTTCTAAAGTATGGTGGACTGCTTCAACAATCAATTGGTAAGTTGTACTTTAATTAATTTATTTAAATACTACAGGAAATGAAAAAAATATTAATATTATCACTTGTTGCAGCATTGGTTTATGCAGGTTGTAAAAAGCCCGAAAATACTGTTTCAATTATACATACCTATTCTACACCTATCATAACCATTAATGGTTCAATATATTACAGCATTAAGCCAGGGGGTATCTTACCTACCATTAGTGCTACTGCGGTTGATACTTTTTACCACACTAATTGTCCGGTTGTAGTTGACCAGAGTACATTGGATGTAAATACACCAGGTTTATATAATGTGGTATTATCTGCAAAAAATCAATATGGTATGAAAGGTACCAAGAGTGTTTTTGTAGCCGTTACCAATATTTCTGATTCGCTGAATTTATCAGGTTGGTACAATAGGTTAGCCAACCCTAACAGGTCAACTTATGTTTCTAAACTTGCCCGTGGTATGTTTATGACCAGTAATATAGGTGGTGTTGATACTACTACACAAGCATCAAGTATTGTTAGTGCTGTTTTTGCAGTTACAAGTCCTGCTGATATTGATTTCGGTACACAGTTAACAAGTGCCGGTACGCTTACTACTTCTCAAAATGGTTTAGCTATGGTTCCCGCAGATACTACATTTAGCTATGCGTTGGCATTATCTGGTTTTGGTACACAGGTTCGTACTTTTACTAAGCAATAAGATATTTTAATATTATTTAAGATCCCCGGATATAATATCCGGGGATTTTCTATTTCAAGTACCAACCTTATCCATTTTTTTGTGGTTATTGGATTATTCATTTTTTTGTCTAATTTCGTTGAGTATTCAAGATAGGATTCTTAGGTTTATTGTGTATTTTTTTTCAATCTGATTCTTCCTGGTTTGAATATTGTCTATTCGTTATCATGAAACCTCAGTGTTTGCCTTTTAATTCTTTATTAAAAGTAGTTTTGGTTTTGAATCAATTACCTGATGAAGATTAAGTCCTTCTTAGCTAAGCCATATGCATCAATAATCCATTCGCGTGTGCGGAAGGGAGCTTTAACAGCAGTTGAAGATCAGCAGGCTATTTTACTTCAATTATTGAAATACGGTAGCCGTACAGTCTTCGGCAAGGATCATGATTTGCTTAATGTTAAAACGTATGAGGACTACAAAAAGGCTGTTCCTATTCGCGACTATGAAGCTATTGTTCCCTATATAGATAAAATAAAGGCTGGTGAACAAAATGTGCTTTGGAAAGGCAAACCAATTTATTTCGCCAAGACATCGGGTACTACCAGTGGTGTTAAGTATATCCCCATTACCAGCGACTCCATCTCTAATCACATTGAAGGGGCCAGGAACGCCTTGCTTTGCTACATGTCAGAGAGTGGAAATACTTCATTTGCCGATGGGAAAATGATTTTCTTATCGGGCTCACCTGAGCTGGAAAGGGTGGGTGGGATACCTACAGGCAGGTTGAGCGGCATTGTAAACCACTTTATACCCAGGTATCTGCGTGGTAATCAATTACCTTCTTATGAGACCAATTGTATTGAAGATTGGGAGGTAAAACTGGATAAGATCGTAGCCGAAACCATGAAGGAGGATATGACCCTAATAAGTGGCATACCACCATGGATACAAATGTATTTTGATTGGCTGAGTGAGCGGAATGAGGCTAAGAAAATAAAAGAGCTATTCCCCAACCTTCAGGTAATAGTGCATGGTGGGGTGAATTTTGAACCTTATAAAGCCAAGTTATTGAACAGCCTGGCAGGTCAGGTAGATATGATTGAAACGTTCCCTGCATCTGAGGGTTTCTTTGCTTTTCAGGATATTGTGGGTAAGGAGGGATTATTGTTGAATACCAATTCAGGTATATTCTTCGAGTTTGTTCCAGCCGGTGAAATTTTTAATGAGCACCCAACCCGCTTATCTTTAGGTGAAGTGAAAGAGGGTGAAAATTATGCCTTGATTATTAGTTCTAATGCTGGGCTGTGGGCCTATAATATTGGTGATACCGTTAGGTTTGTTAGCATCAATCCTTATAGAGTGGTTGTAACTGGCAGAACCAAGCATTTTATTTCGGCTTTTGGAGAACATGTTATTGCAGAAGAGGTTGATTATGCTATATATAATGCTGCTAAAGAATTTAGCCTCCATATAGTAGAATATACTATTGCGCCGGCTATTCAGGTTATACAAGGTTTGCCCTACCACGAGTGGTTTATAGAGTTTGAAACCGCTCCTGCTGATATGGACGCTTTTGCTGCTTGTGTAAATAAGTATCTGGTTGAAAAGAATATCTACTATCAGGATTTAATAGATGGCAAGATTCTGCAAACCCTTAAAATCAGGAGCATGAAAAAAAATGCCTTTATTGATTATATGAAATCTATAGGTAAATTAGGTGGCCAGAACAAGGTACAAAGACTAAGCAATGACCGCAAGCTGGCAAATGCCCTTGCGTCTTATATTGCTGAATAATAGGTGGACGCTTTTCTAAAAACTAAAATCTGTTACTTCACTGTCATTTAGGATGAATTCTATAAAGGCATGGTGTCTTGATTCCTTGCCTTTTACGGTATAGAATCCAGTTATCATATTCCCAGCTTTACTTTGTATACTACTTTTTACAGAGAGGCCATAATTGCCAAACATCTTCTCATATTTGTGTTGGTGTTTGGCATGGTAGGGGTATACTATTTTATATTCCCTTACCTGGCTAATTTTATCAATGAAGGTATCTAAAAATGAAAAGATAAATAGCACTGAAGCAACTAGCAGGCAGCCAATAATGGAAACTATATAATAGCCCGCACCAATTCCCATACCCAATGCAGCAGATAGCCAAATGGAAGCCGCAGTAGTAATGCCATTTACCCGATTATTATTCCTATAAATTAGTCCTGCCCCCAGGAAACCTATACCGGTAACAATATTGGATGCAATACGGTCGGGATTACCGGTGCCTCCTATTATCTGAGAGAATATGGTAAATAAGGTAGCACCCATACATATTAATATTATGGTGCGAAATCCGGCAGACTTGCTCCGCATTTCCCGCTCAATACCTATTATGCCACCTACCAGTATTGATAGTGCCAGTTTTGTAATTATTTCCTGTTCATTCACCATGCCAATGTTACTTAACGTAAAAGTAATATTAATGGAGCTAATTTTTACACTCTTGAGATGGGACACTAGATTTTCAAAGAGATAATACTTTGTAGAGGCCCCTGTTAAATATTACTTAATAGGATGATTTCTGTTAATGCGATTGTTTAATTCCCTATTTTTATAAAAAATAATCAGGTTATGAAATGTAAACTACTACTTGCAATGGCTATGCTAGGTTCATCCTTTGGGGCCTTTGCCCAGGTTATGCCTTATACATTCTCTTATTATAATCAGGCCTATGTGCCATTGGATTCAGCAACACGCATAGACTCAGGTGTGATATGGGATGGGGGTACAATGTTTGTTACCCCTGTGGGTTTTCATTTTTTAATAGACACCATAAATTGCCCGGATTTTATTTTTAATGACAATACAGTATTTGCTGATACCGGAAATTTTGTGGATGGATTCATTATTTCAGATGCAGATTTTACCGACCGTGGTATTGATAGCATGATAAAGTCAAAATCACCGGTAAGATATAAAGTAACCGGCCCTGCCAAGGAGCGTATTTTTAAGGCAGAATATTTTAGCGCAGGTTTTGATCTCCAATTTCAACAAGGTTTGCCTTTGACAGATTCTGTTAATTTCCAGGTATGGTTTTATGAAGATTCTGGTACAGTAGAAATCAGGTTCGGTCCTTCATTAGTTTCTGTACCCGATTATTTTCAAGCTATAGGTCAAGACCTTTCGGGTTATGGTCAGCATGTAGATACTAATGGTAATGGTTATTTGTATGTACTTAAAGGTAACCCTGCCCACCCCACAATGCAAACGGTACATTTTGTTGGTGGTGCTCCAACCACTTCTTTTAGCGGTTTGGATACCTGGCCACCTAATGGCACAGTATACAGGTATACAAGGAAGAATCCTATTAATTTAGTTCAGGTGCCGGCTGTGTTTACCGATGAAAACGTTGATGTATTCCCAACAGTATGCACCAATCAGGTTACGGTAAGGTTTGATGGCAATGAAACTCCCGACTACAATATAATCTCCATAAGTGGAGAGAATATGAATTTGAAAGGTCAGGTAAATCATGGTACTAACAGGATTGATGTGAGCAATCTGGCAGTAGGTACCTATCTGTTACATTTGCAAGGTGGTGCCGATAGTAAGGTATTCAGGTTTGTAAAGATGTAATTACAGCAACGGTTTATTGCGCCAAAATCATAAATTTGTTTCACGGCATCAAAATTCTTAGAATTTTGATGCCGTGTTTCTGTTTTAGGAGGATACCATTATTGAATTGCCATATTGGTGTTAGTCAAGGTGTTGCCATCATTGTTTTTCGATTGTAAAATGTTGAACATTAAATAAGGCCGATCTAACCAGAATTAATAATTTTCTAAGCCCTTATTTGTATCTTACGCCCCATAAAATAAGCTATAAAAGATGGCACAATTAATCAGGAAGGAAGATGCGCTTGAATACCATTCGAAAGGAAGACCTGGCAAAATAGAAGTAATTCCCACAAAGGAAACTAAAACCCAGCGCGATCTTGCGCTTGCCTATTCACCAGGGGTGGCCGAGCCGTGCATGGAGATTTATGCTAATCCCGAAGATGTTTATAAATATACAGCGAAAGGCAATCTGGTGGCGGTTATCAGCAATGGCACCGCAGTATTGGGCCTTGGAGATATAGGCCCTTTGGCTTCAAAACCTGTAATGGAGGGCAAGGGTTTGCTTTTTAAAATTTATGCGGATATTGATGTATTTGATATAGAACTGGATACCCACAATATTGACGATTTTGTAAAGGTGGTTAAGGCACTCGAACCTACTTTTGGTGGTATCAACCTTGAAGATATTAAGGCTCCGGAGTGCTTCGAGATTGAAAAAAGGTTAAAGGCAGAGTTGAGCATACCTATTATGCACGACGACCAGCACGGCACAGCTATTATAAGTGGTGCTGCCCTACTCAATGCTATTGAGATTGTTGGCAAAAAACTGAGTGATGTAAAGATTGTGATAAGTGGAGCCGGTGCGTCAGCAATTTCATGCTGCAAAATATACCTTGCCCTGGGTGCTAATGTACACAATATGTACATGTTTGATAGTAAGGGTCTAATCACAAAAGACCGCACAGATCTGGATGAGCACAAGACCCAATTTGCACAGGATGCCCCTAATATGGATTTACATGATGCTATGATAGGTGCCGATGTATTTATCGGTCTTTCTAAGGGTAATGTGGTGTCTCAGGATATGGTAAAAGGTATGGCTGCAAAACCTATCATCTTCGCATTAGCTAATCCTAATCCTGAAATTACATATGACGATGCTTTAGCTGCACGCCCTGATGCTATTATGGCAACAGGAAGGAGCGATTACCCCAATCAGGTGAATAATGTTTTGGGCTTCCCATATATATTTAGAGGTGCATTGGATGTAAGGGCACGTGCTATTAATGAGGAAATGAAACTGGCAGCAGTAAAGGCATTGGCTGCGTTGGCCAAAGAGCCAGTACCTGATATTGTGAATGTGGCCTATAATAATGTTACCCTTCAGTATGGTCCCAATTATATCATACCTAAACCAATGGACCCCAGGTTATTGGTAAGTGTGAGTACTGCAGTAGCCCGTGCAGCAATGGATAGCGGTGTAGCAAGGAAGCCAATTAATGACTGGAATGCATATGAGGCTGAGCTTTACCGTCGCCTGGGTAGTGATGACCTGCTAATGAGGTATATCACCAATAAAGCGAAACAAAACCCTAAGAGGGTAGTATTTGCTGATTCTGAAAATATTAAAATTCTTAAGGCCGCACAGATTGCCAAAGATGAAGGTATAGCTATACCAATACTCTTGGGTAATGAGCAGAAAATAAGGGCTATGATAGCTGAAAATATGCTTCACCTGCCTGATGTAGAAATAATTGACACCCTAAGTGATAATACAGAGAAAAAGAGGTCGGAATATGGCGATGACTTCTTTGCAAAACGCCAGCGTAAGGGTTATAACCTGTACGAAGCCAGGAAGGTGATGCGCGAGCGTAGTTATTACGGATGTATGATGGTGAAAAATGGTGAGGCTGATGCCATGATTTCTGGACTTACACGTAAGTACCCTGATACCATAAGGCCGGCTTTGGAGATTATTGGTATGGAAGATGGGGTAAAAAGGGTAGCGGGTATGTATATCATGCTCACCAAAAAAGGTCCATTGTTCTTTGCCGATACTACGCTTAATTTCAACCCTACGGTGGAAGAATTGATTGATATTACCCTATTAACAGCAAATGTAGTAGGTAATTTCAATATAAAACCCCGTATAGCAATGCTGTCATATTCTAATTTTGGAAGCAGTATGAGTGCTGAGGCAACTTTGGTTCGTGATGCTACAGCTAAAATAAAAGAAATGAGGCCCGATCTCATTATTGATGGGGAGGTGCAGGTAGGTGTTGCCTTCAATAAAGAGCTATTGGCCGAAAATTATCCATTCAGCGACCTTGTAAACGAGTCGCCTAATGTACTGATTTTTCCAAATCTGGCAGCGGGTAATATCGCTTACCACTTGCTGCAGGAAGTAGGTGGGGCTGAGTCTGTAGGTCCAATTTTATTAGGATTGAAGAAACCGGTTTACGTATTACAACTAGGTAGCACAGTTAGGCAAATAGTAAATATTATTGCATTATCGGTGGTTGAAGCCCAGGTAAAAGGGTAATTATTTTACCAACTCTTTATAAAAAATGCCCTGTTTTTTGATAAAATTTCTGCCATTGTATAAGGTAGATTATCAAAAAGTAGGGCAATCTTTTTTTGATTCTAAAGGGATTATGGCCGCTTCTTTTTCAATTTGCTGTGATGGTTTCTCCTGTTGTTAAGAACAAGGAAGGTCTATATTATTAACTACTGATTGCATTAGTATCAATAATTGTTTATTCTGAAATTTTACCTGCAAAATATGTTAGGGTAATACTCAAAAATGTTTAATTTTAACGTTTAAAATTAACTTTGTCCAAACTTATCTAACTCTTTATGGGAAAGAAATACTTACTTTACCTTGTTACAGTCATATTGCTATTTATTAATAGTATTACAGGATATTCCCAGAATATTTTTCTGCATGCAGGAAGTGCTGCCGGAGCCGGAGGTTATACAGGTGATGGTACTGGTCTTACATCCTACGAACTCTATGGTAATAGGGGTTTAGCTCAGGATAATACCGGAAATTTATATATTGCCGACTATTCGAATAATAGGATACGCAAGATAGTAGGAACTACGATTTCTACAATTGCAGGAACCGGAGTAGCCGGTTATCTGGGAGATAATGGTGCAGCAACAGGAGCAAGGTTAAATGGGCCTAATGCAATTGTAGTAGATGGTGCAGGCAATGTATTTTTCAGCGAGTCGGGTAATAATGTAGTTCGTAAAATTAACGGCTCTACAGGTGTAATTACTACAGTTGCAGGTACAGGTACTGCCGGTGCAGGCACAGACGGTGTGGCTGCAACAATTTCTAACCTTAATAGGCCTGTAGGTGTTGCCGTTGACCGTCGGGGTAATTTGTATATTGCAGACCAGTATAATAATAAAATCAGGCGGGTTAATCCATCAGGCATTATATCCACTTTCGCAGGTACAGGTACCGGAAGTTTTAGTGGTGATGGTGGCCCGGCCACATCTGCCACCATGCATTTTCCTATGTGGATAAGGTTTGATATGTGGGGCAATTTATTCTTTGAAGACAGGGAAAACAACAGGATACGTGAAATAAAATCATCAGGCATTGTAACTACTGTTGCTGGATTTGGTGGCGGTTACGGCTTTGCCGGTGATGGTGGGCCAGCTACTACTGCCCAATTTCAACGCACTGTGGGTGGCATAAAGTTTGATGGTGCAGGTAATTTGTATTTTGCTGACGGTGATAACTACAACGTACGTAAAATTACTGCTGTAGCAGGTTTGATCAGCAATACGAATACTATTAATACTGTGGCAGGAACCCATACTGCTGGTTTTTCGGGTGATGGTGGCCCGGCACTTTCAGCTACTTTCAGGCAATTATCTGATATTGCATTAGATACGGCTGGAAACTATTATGTTAGTGATAGTGGGAATAACGTGATACGTTATGTAGATATGAGGAATTTGAGACCTCACTTTGTAAATGGTTATAATCAGAATCTTACTGTATGTGAAAATTCGGTATTGAATAGTATTAATTCTTTACTCACCGTTTTTGATGGTGATGCTAGCCAAACATTGACATGGGGTATTTTTTCAGCACCCAATAATGGAACAGCTAATGCAATTTATTCTACTACATCTACCGGTGCAGCCATTACCCCAACTGGTCTTACCTATACGCCTAATACCAATTTTAGTGGTAATGACACCTTTGTAGTATGGGTAAATGACGGATTATCTATGGATACTACCCGAATCTTTGTAAATGTCACCTCATTTTATGCCGGGTTGGTTACTCCCGACCTTGCAAATGTATGTGTTGGTAACACACTAGCTTTAACCCATGATACAGCAGGCGGGGCATGGACAAGTAGTAATACAGCCATTGCTACAGTTTCCGGTGCAGGAGTGGTTACCGGTGTTTCAGGTGGCAGGGCTACAATTTCCTATTCTATTACCAATAGCTGTGGCACTACAGCTGCTATGACCGAAGTGACTGTAGGAAATGCAATCTTATCAACTTTGGCTGGTACTGGCGTGCTTGGTTATACGGGTGATGGTGGCCCTGCCACGGCAGCAACTTTTAATAATACTCATGCTATTGCAATAGACCCATCAGGTGATATTTATATTAATGATGATTTCAATGCAGCTATTAGAAAGATTACAACCTCCACAGGTATCATTACCACGGTAGCTGGTACTGGTACCCCAGGTTATTCAGGTGACGGTGTTGCTACTACCCATCAGTTAAACCAGCCTTTTGATATTGTAGTTGATGGATCGGGTAATTTATACATATCTGATTACA
>CAIWHI010000400.1 GCA_903912435.1 uncultured Bacteroidota bacterium
GCTGCTAAAAATCCTTTTATTAGTTCTGTTTCACCTTTGCTTAGTTTTCCTTCATTGTTGTCCCTTTGTGAGTAGGGCCCCAGTAGGTCTTTGCCTTTTGGGAGAAACATAACTGTAAAGCTTTTTACCACCCCACCAGCTTCCACACTGCTCAGCTTAGGGTTAGCCAATATTTTGGAGAAAGTAGTTTTTGTGCCACTCACATCACCCAAACGGGCATGGTATTTGAATTTTCTTTCTGCACCAGTCACATACTGGGCTACACCTATCTTCCTGATACATGAAATGGTGATCATAAGTAGTACCATTGCTATTATTAAATAGGCCTTTTTCATTTTGGTTACTTTTTAGGATACCTAACTGTGAGTTTGTGGTCTTTTATGGTGAATGAGGCATCAGTAATAATTGTATTGATCAACCCTAATGCAGGCTTGCCATCAACATTTGTAAAGTGGCCAAAATCTGGTGCATCTTTCAATAATGTACTCACCCTTTTTACAATAGCTATTGCCTCAGGGCTATTCATCAATTCGTGATTGTATATCCCATGATAATCAGATTTAGAATCATTAATCGCAGCCCCATCGAAATACACTATTTTACCTGTTTTATTGATAACCATATTTCTTAAATACAGCCTGTACCTGCCATCGGGTAGGGTAGTAAAATCACTTTCCAGATTGTCATATAGGTATTTAAGCAGGGAGCGATTAATAATTTCTTGCTGAATAAGAAATACTTGTGCTAAATGGAAATATTTATCATGGTCATTCCACTCAAAGGCCAAACTTTCACTATCTTGGTAATATTCATAACTGATTATAACTTCCCCATTGAGTTTTGCAGGGTAAGGGAATTGGCATTTTTTAGGCATCATCACAGTATGTCCACTCTCTTTGCCTGAATCATTGATGAAAACGGGTAGCCATGCCGAATCTGCTATTTCAAACTCACTGCCCCAGAAGTATACCTTATGTCCTTTAATCACCTTGTCTCTTGCAAGAATTGTTTTACTAAAGCATAGGATACAGATTAGAAGAATAGGTGCAATTACCAACGATTTCATTTTTGCAAGTTTTGATGATTTAGTAGCCAGCATTTGGAATCTGCTTTTCAGAGGAGAATGGGTAAGCCTATGTGCAAGGGCCGGACCATTGGCTAATATTGATTGCTCTAATAGGAATTCACAATACGTTTTCAGGTTATTTCTGGAAGTATGGTCAGCCTGAAATTCATGAATTATCGCCAGCCTGTAGGTATAGATATATACTAGTGGGTGAAACCAGAAGATAATTTTGGCAAATTGCATCAGCAACAGGTCTATAAAATGCAGGTGTTTGTAGTGCAGGTATTCATGCTCTGTAAGCATAGCCCATTCTGTTTCACTGTAGTCCTTAATGTTGCTCACATATAGGGTGTTTAGCATGGAAAACGGGCCGTGTGCATTTCCTGTTTCTATTATCCACCACCCATCTACATTGTGTTTTGTACCATTCCTGTATAATTTCCATAGTAAGTAAATTTCCTTGAGTGAGCACACCATTGCGATTATGCACCCGGCCAGATAGCCAAGCAATAGGTAATTGATATTGTTTGCTGGTTGGCTAGCATTTGGTGTATTAGTTGGCTGGATGAGTTTTTTTGTCTCAATAAAATGGTATATAGGGGCTGTATGTGTTGCTGTATAAATTTGTTCACTAGTATTAAAATGAATTAATGGTAATGCCAAACCCACCGCAAAGGTGCCTAGCAAATAGAAACGGTTATACCCATGGTAGGTTTCCTTCTTTAGGAAAACTTCATAGACAATCAGGCTCAATAGCCATATTGCACTTAGATTAATGAGGTATTGCAGCATAACCTTCTTATTTATCCTTCTTAATATTTTTCAATACTTACCTTCCCTTTACGATTGTTAATTTTCTTACCCGATGCCAACACAAGGGTACTTCCACTAAAACTAGCCACCGGTTTCCCTCCTATGGTGGCAGGAGTAAACATTGGCATATTATCCATCACATTTTCTATAGTCTTTATCATTTTCGGGTCATTCAGTAAAGCCTGTCTTTTAATCTTTTTATCATTTGGGTCATCCTCCCAATACATCAGTCCATGTATGTCATAATAGACAATTTTGCCAGTATTGTTTACTATAATGTTGTATACAAATAAATAGTAGTCGTTTTCCGGGCGTTTAGAAAGTTCTTTCTTCAGTCCAGCCACCACGTAGGCATCTAGGCTATCACCTCCGCTTATAAAGCTTGGTTTTGTTTTTATTACATCCTCATCATACACGGTTTCACCGTTCAGTGTTAGTGGGTAGGCGCTCCTGCGTAACATAGGTTGGGTATCCTTGCTTCCAGCCTCAGCAGCTGTAAGGTTATTAATACCAGCCTCATCATTCCCACTAAGCCTTATCGCATTCCCATTAAAAATAACAGTATTGCCCTTCCTTACCCTTGTGCCTGCATAGGTATTGTGTATATAAATACAAAGGCAAAACGTGGTCATGAATGCCAGCATCTGAAATTTCCTATTGTCTATCTTTAAGCCACATTTTGTCGTTCCTATGTGCTTTGTCATTCTATTTATTTTGGGGATAAAATTCAGTATTGAGCCAGTAATTGGTTCGTGTTTTTATTCGGTATCAACAGTCAAAATTATTGGCGCAGCTGTATACTTGGTATTATTATGTACTACTTTTATTTCCTCAATAATCACTTTCAAATGCATTTCTTTGGCATCTATAAAGCCTTTTATCATATCTAAATCGTGCTGGTCTAGTTTTCCATCCGTTATGTCCCAATGATTATAGGAGCCTAGCAAATCCTTTCCTTTTGGCAGAAAAATTATAGAGTAGCCATTTACCACGCCACCAGGTTCAATACTTACCAACCTCGGGTTGGCCAAAATTTTCGAGAAGGTGGTTTTAATACTATCTATATCGCCTAGTCTCGCATGGTATTTGTATTCCTTTGCAGCACTTAAGGCAGTAACCTTATTGTCTTTTTTGTTTTTATTACCCGAGTAGGCTATCTGGGTACAAAACACAAGGCAAAATACTATTAGCGGTACTGCCATTAATAATTTCATTTTGGCCGGTGTGCTGGTCTTGATTTTGGTTTTTGAGAGCATGCTTATTCTGTTTTTTATGGGTGAACTATTGAAAGAATGCGCAAATGATGGCCCTCCCGCAAGTAGAGCCTGGTCAATCAAAAAATGTCCATACTCTACCGGGTTTTGACTGCCTGCACTATCAGCCTGGAATTCGTGTACCAATAACAATCGGTTTTGAAAGACATAAACCAATGGATGGAACCAAAATACTATCCTGCTTAGATGCATAAGCAATACATCTGCCAAATGTCCCAGATTGTAATGGCGGGCTTCGTGTTCCAAAATTATACGCCACTCGTCCGCAGTGTAGGATTCAGGATTGCCTGCGAATAAGGTATTTAAGAATGAGAAGGGTGCATGATTACCACCAGTAGTAACTACATTCCATATGCCTGCCCTGTAGCTATTGGATTTATAATACAACCTAACCAGTTTAACTATATCCACCAACACCAATAGTGCAGCTACCACCACCCCGCCCAGGTAAGCATAAATAAGCAAAGAGTACAATGAAAATGAGTTGTCGGCTGCTACATGGGTGGTAAAAGTAGGTGCTAATATTTTTGCAAATGGCTGCTGGAGCGGGGCAATAAATTCAGCCTGTTTTGTAGGCAAGTGAATCAAAGGGAAAACAATACCCATAATTAAGGTCGCATTAAGGTATAGCCTATTATACCCATGATAGGTTTCCTTCTTTAGGAATACTTCATAAATAACCAGGCTCAAAAGCCATATTGCACTTAGGTTAATGAGGTATTGGTGCATATCATTCGGTTTTAGTATCTTCAATGGTTTTCATTAGTTCATTCAGTTCCTTCAAATTCATGTTTTCACTTTTCACCAGGAAGCTGACAAGTTTCTTAGGTGAGCCGCCAAAGTATTTTTCCATCAGGCTGGTTACACCATGCTGCGCATATTGTTCCCTCGTAACTATAGGGAAGTACTCATGCGTTTTGCCATATGCCTTGTGGTCTACAAACCCTTTCTTTTCAAGTATGCGCACAACCGATGATATGGTGCTATGGGGCATATCAGGGTCGCCAAGTTGGTCTATTATATCCCTAACCAGGCATTTATCCAGTTGCCATATAATATGCATTACCTCTTCTTCTGCCTTAGTTAATGTCTGTAACGAAATATTGCGTTTCATAACGTAAATATACGTTACAAAACTGAAAAACCAAATAAATCTTTGAAAATATTTTGATAGATGAGGATTTGTGAATGGAATAGATGTTGTTCATGAGTAAAATGCACCCAAGATGCTGCCTAAATAGAAAATATGTTAGGATTTGAATAATGGAGATGCCCCATATTTACTTACAGCCACAAATCTTCCTTTGTGCTATGGCTTATTAACTTGACAAATGGAGCAAATCCCTCAATAGATTAAAATTATAGTAGTCGCCAATGATTAATAATAGGTTGCTCAAATTAGCCCTAAGGGCATTTATAATTATTTGCTTAAGTAAACTGGGAACTTCCCAACTACTCCTCCATATTTTCTTCTTATTCTCCTATCAAAAGTTAAAAATTATCACAATAACTCAAGGTCATACATTTGTTCATATAATAGAACTAGTTTAGACTTAATTTATAGCTACAAAAAATGGAACAGAAGAATAGCATACTCTTTAGTGAGTTCAATTTAGGATCAATAACCCTTAAAAACAGGGTAGTAATGGCACCAATGACCAGGTGTAGGGCCATCGGTAATGTACCCAATGAACTGATGGTGAAATATTATTCCGACCGGGCAAATGCAGGCCTGATAATAACCGAAGGTACTTCACCATCGGCAAACGGACTAGGGTATGCACGTATCCCCGGCTTGTACAGCGATGCCCAGATTGCAGGCTGGAAGGCTGTGACCGAAGGTGTACATGCTGCCGGAGGTAAAATATTCGTGCAGCTAATGCACACAGGCCGCATGGGGCACAGTGCCAATTTGCCAGAGGGTGCAGAAGTAGTCAGTGCCTCCGCCATTGTTGCAGCCGGTCAAATGTGGACCGACACTCAGGGCATGCAACCAAACACAACTCCAAGGGCAATAACCACTGATGAAATACCAACACTTATTGCCGAGTTTGTACACAGTGCAAAAGCCGCAGTTGAAGCCGGTTTTGATGGTGTAGAAATACATGCTGCTAATGGCTACCTACCTATGCAGTTCCTCAATAAAGCTTCTAACCAAAGGACCGATGCCTATGGTGGAAATCCCGAAAACAGAAATCGTTTTGTGCTAGAATTGGCAGAAGCAATGATAGCTGCTATTGGTGCCGAAAAAGTTGGTATCAGATTGTCGCCCTACAACAAGTTCAATGACATGACACCCGATGACCACGAGTCTGAGCAATACATGGCACTTACTAAGGGCTTAAAGAAAGCTGGTGTTTGCTACATTCACCTCCTTGCTTTTGCTATGCCTGCCGAGTTAATTACGGCTATGCACCACGAATATGGTGGCCCTGTTATTATGAATGGTGGCTACACTGCAGAAAGAGCTACTGCCGACCTAAACGCAGGAAAGTGCGAACTTGTTTCCTTTGGTAGTTCCTATATCGCAAACCCCGATTTGGTTAGCCGTATGGAAAAAGGATTAGAGATTGCCAACCCAGACGTAAATTCTTTCTATACCCCGGGTGCTGCTGGTTATAACGATTATACTATAGCGGGTTAATCTTATTCGTTTGTTAAAACAACCAAACGATAAAATTGTCTTTTTTTTACTGGCTATCCAAAGGATTTTTTGGTAACCAAATATGAGGTGTTAGTTTTACTGACACCTCATTTTTTTGCTCTTCTTTATACTAGTTTATTTAAACAAAATGAGTGACAAAACTTGCTTATTGTGTTGAATTTTAATCCCTAAAAATTAAACAAAATTCCGGTCATAAGGTTGTTATCTGTACATATTATAAACAACAAAAATTTTAATTGTATTTTATTCTATTTTGCTACTAACAATAGGGATTTAGGTGAATTGTTGGATAATTAAATTTGCAGATTATAAAAGAGTTGTTATCCCTAACATAAGTATCCTAATTATAGCTATTTATTAGGGGTTTGTTCAAGATTGAGTTTATGGAGTTGATTGATAACGGTTTAGAGCGGGCTTTCGAAATAGTTGCTGGTACAGCGCCGCAAGCTATACTTATTGTTAACAAACTGTGTAAAATAGTCTATTCAAATCCCAAGGTTAGTTTAATATTCCAATACACCACGGATGAATTGCATGGCATGCTCATCGAAAGGATTTTGCCCGAATTTAATATCCATGAAAGTGTGCTAATGCAGATGCTCTTCCTGGATGAAGAGAGCATCCCCAATCCGGAGCCCATTGAATTAATTACAGGTATTACAAAAAAAGGTATCCCTTTTCAGTTAAAGCTCAACGTTGCATCAATTCAGCCTGATGTACCTCACTTAAAAGCCAATCTACAGAATACTCTTGAAGAAAATGCCCTCAAAAGTGAAAAAGATGAGCAAACCATCCGTTTACTATCCTTTTCATCGGCTATAAGCAGGGCTATTATTAAGTCTAAGACTGAAATCGAATTAAGCAATCAGTTATGCCGCATAGCAGTAGAGATCGGTAAATTCGAAATTTGTTGGGTAGGCTTACCTGATATGGTTAATAATCTGCATAACCCAATAGCCCATTACAATGCTACTGAGCAGGATAAATTTGTTTTGACCACCTTCAAGTTCGATAATAATGGGCCTACAGGTACAGTTATGGCTTCTGGTAACTACTACCTTTCAAATAGTTTTGAAAAGGAGCCATGGACTCCTGAATTGAAAAATTATTTATGGAGTAGAGGATTCAGGTCATATTTAGTTTTATCATTAAAAAAACATGGCAGACCTCATTCCACTTTAAATGTCTATTCTAATAGTAAAACCATATTTACCGCCGACCAGATTGAATTTTTGAATGGCATTGCACAGGATATTTCTGATGCCTTAGATAATCTGGAGCTGGAAAAGATGCACACTGCTGCCATAAAGAACCAGAATGATACAGCCATGCTTCTTAATCAGGCTGAGGCAAAAGCGCATATTGGTAGTTGGAGGATTAATTTCAAAACGGGTATATCCAAAAAGTCTGATGAGGCTTGCAGGATTTACGGTTTTGAACCTACAGAAGACAATGTTTTTAAGTATGAAGATTGGCGTACTGCGGTCCATCCTGATGATTGGGGATATGTAAAGCAAATGGATGATGAAGCAGCCCTCACACTAAGCAATTGCATAAAATTTCATCGTATAGTAAGGCCAAATGGCGAAATTAGAAATATAGGTGCTGATTCAAGTTTTGATGTTGATGATGATGGCAAGCCTTTTGGTATGCATGGCCTGGTATATGACCTCACCGATAAATTGAACTCTGCCGCTGCACTAAATCAATCCGAAGCTAATTTAAGATTGATAATAGATTTGCTTCCCCAATGTATCCTGCTGAAGGATATAAATGGAGAGTTCATATATGCCAATAAGAATTACTGCGATTTATTCGGAATGAAATTCGAAGAATTGGTTGAGAAGCACTGGACAGAAATACACAGTTCTGATAAGTACAATACCATAAATAAGCATGATGCAGAGGTTATTCGCTCAGGCAAAGCCACAATACTTAGAGACTTCATATTTGTAGATGCCAAAGGAAACAAAAGGTATTTCGATGTTGTTAAGAGCCCTATGCTGATTGCCGGCTCTAAAAAGCAGGCAATTTTAGGTGTGTTGAATGATATTACCGACCAGAAATTAGCAGAGGAAGAAAGGGTAGCTATATTGGACGATATAGTAAGTAGAAATAAGAGTCTGGAGCAGTTTTCGCAAATGATGTCTCATAATCTTAGGGCTCCGGTGGCCAATATTATGGGTATATCAAGTGTTTTGGAATTACCTAATCTTACTGAAAAAAATAAGGCTGAATTAATGGAAGGGATTACTAAATCGGCGCATGTGCTAGATAATGTAATCAGAGATATGAATAAGATTCTGCACCTCAGAGAAAGTATCAATGTGCAGAGAGAGGTTGTTTCTTTTAAGGATTTGGTTCGTGAGCTGAAAGTGAGTTTAGGAGATATTTTGGAGAATGAAAGGGGGGTGATTAAAACCGATTTTCATGAAATGCCCGAATATTATTCTATTAAATCATATTTTCATAGTATTTTCCTCAATTTAATTTCCAATAGTATTAAGTTCAGAAGAATTAATGTGCCGCCTGTTATTGACATTAGCACCAAAATTCATGAAAATGGGTTTGAACTCGTTTTCTGCGACAATGGTATCGGCATTGACCTGGAAAAATACAGGGATAAAATATTTGGTTTATATAAGCGTTTTCATACATCAGCAGAAGGTAATGGTATTGGGTTGTTTATGGTAAAAACCCAGGTTGAAGCACTTGGTGGTAGTATTAGTATTTCCAGTGTTGTTAATAAAGGCACTGAAATTAGAATATATTTTAACGATAATAAGTAGTATGAATAAAAACTCAAGCCCTGACATTATTTTGGTAGATGACGACCCCATCTGCAATATGCTCAATGAATTACTTATTAGGGAGATGCTTCCTCATTCGGAGATTACTATCTTTTCCAACTCATTGGAAGCCTATCATTTTTTGTTGGATTCATTAAAGAATCCTATTGCAAATACTACTATTATTTTCCTCGATATAAATATGCCCATAATGTCAGGATGGGAACTTTTAAATGAATTGAAAGAGCATATCACAAAGGCAAGACAATACTATAAAATCTATATGTTATCATCGTCCCTCGACCCACGTGATAATGATAATGCGAAAACCAATCCCCTTGTATCAGGCTTTTTCGAAAAACCCCTCAACAGGTTCGACTTCCTTACTACAGGTGATTCCCATATTTAGCAGTTTATTGACATTAATCATAATTCAACTGCTCCAAAAGTGCTATATTTGCAGGTGTCCTAAATCTAAATGTCCTGCGTAAGTATTCCTCCATATTGTTATTCTTCATTGTAGTTGTTACACAAACACAATTGTGGCAGCTATTGAAAATACCCGTTTTGGTAGCCCATTTTCAGGAACATAAAAAAGAAAACAAAAACATATCTATTGCACGTTTTCTACAATTACATTATGCCAATGGCAACAAAAGAGATAAAGATTACGATAGAGACATGCAGTTGCCCTATAAAACTGTAGACATAAATACGTTTTGTTTCGAATTTATTCCCATACAACCTTTTGTGCCTATACCTTTAAAGGTCTACAATTTCCCCAAACCTGTATTCGGAATTAAGGAAGTAAACTATGCCCATCAGATTGGCAACAATATCTGGCAACCTCCCCGGTTTGCATAATAATTTTAATATTTACCTACTTAGTTTATTAAATGGCTATGGCCTTTAGGCTGGGTATTTAATAGTATGTATTTGGTATTCGTCAAATGTATTGTGTGCCTAATCGTACCAATAGCTCCCCATTTATCTACAATTCAATCAAAAAATTTAAAACAATCATTTAATGCTTAATAAAATAATAGAATTCAGTATAAAACAGAAACTAATAGTGGGCCTGTTTGTACTGTTTATTATTGTGTATGGCGTTTTCCAGGTAACCAAATTACCCATAGATGCCGTACCCGATATTACCGACAATCAGGTAATGGTGATTACCGTGTCACCATCCCTTGGCGCCCCCGACGTGGAACGCCTCATCACATTCCCAATAGAGCAGGCCTGTAGCAGCATTCCCGGACTAAAAAAAGTACGTAGCTTTTCCCGTTTCGGCTTATCGCTTGTCACCATTGTTTTCAACGACGAAACTGATGTATACTGGGCCAGGCAACAGGTAAGCGAGAAACTGCAATCGGTAAAACAAGACCTCCCCGCAGGTATTGGTTCCCCCGAAATGGCCCCTGTAACTACTGGCCTTGGTGAAATCTACCAATATGTAATAAGACCGCTAAAAGGTTTCGAACAAAAATATGGCCCCACTGAGCTCCGCACCATACAAGACTGGATAGTGCGCCGTCAATTGCTAGGCACACCCGGTGTTGCTGATGTGTCCAGTTTCGGCGGTAAACTCAAGCAATATGAAATAGCCGTGCGCCAGGAGCAACTCAAAGCTCATGACCTAAGTATAGCAGATGTTTTTGACGCCCTCGAAAAAAACAACCAGAATACAGGTGGTGCATACATCGAGAAAGGCCCAACAGTATTATATATCCGGAGCGAAGGCCTCGCAACCAGCCTGGAGGATATCCAGAAAATAGTAGTCAAGTCATTACCCGATGGCACTCCATTATTGATTCGTGATGTGGCTAATGTGCAATTCGGTTCAGCCATTCGCTATGGTGCAATGACCTACAACGACCAGGGCGAAGTAGCCGGAGCTGTTGTGATGATGCTAAAAGGGGAGAATTCATCGGCAGTCATCAAAAAAGTAAAAATAAGAATAGCCGAAATCCAAAAAATGCTCCCTGAAGGCGTAGTCATAGAACCCTTCCTCGACCGTACAAAAATGGTAAACAATGCCATCAATACAGTGGAAAATAACCTGATGGAAGGTGCCCTAATAGTAATCTTTGTCCTTATTTTCTTTTTAGGGAATATCCGAGCGGGGCTTATTGTATCATCGGTTATACCCCTCTCAATGTTGTTCGCTATCATACTGATGAACAAATTCGGGGTTGGTGGCAATCTAATGTCCCTTGGTGCTATAGATTTCGGTTTAATAGTTGATGGTTCTGTAATCGTAGTGGAGGCAATCCTTCACAGATTCTCCCACTCTAAACACTTCCGAAACCTGGTGAAAATAGACCAAAATGAAATGGATACAGAGGTAGCCACCTCCACAGGACATATGATTACATCGGCGGTATTTAGCCAGATTATCATCCTGATCGTTTACTTGCCTATTCTTTCTCTTGAAGGTATAGAAGGTAAGATGTTTAAGCCCATGGCCTATACCATAGCCTTTGCCATATTTGGTGCATTCCTATTGTCCATCACCTACGTACCTATGATGGCCGCTCTGTGCCTGAATAAAAAACTGAACCATAAAAAGACCATCGCCGATAAGTTCACCATTTGGCTGGAGCGTAAATACCAACCCTTACTCAGCAGGGTGATGAAATTCCCTAAAATGGTTATTGCTTCCTCCCTAAGCCTATTGGCTATTGCAGTCATCATATTAATGGGTATGGGCGGCGAGTTTATGCCATCCATCGAGGAAGGTGATTTTGCAGTGGAAACCCGCCTATTAACAGGTAGCAACCTCTCAAATACAATAAAGGTTACCCAACA
>CAIWHI010000401.1 GCA_903912435.1 uncultured Bacteroidota bacterium
GATAAGGGTTGATTTATCTGCGTTTGGCAATTCTAAAACCCGGGATATACTTCATGTTTCAGGCATCTTAAATGCAGATACCATCCATATTTTTGTCAACCATTGGCCTTCACGCCTTGGGGAGGAAGAAACATCAATGGCCAAAAGGCAGACAAGCGCAAACGCAGACAAACAAGCCCTGGATGCACTTTATAAAACCAATCCTAATGCACGGGTCATACTGATGGGTGATTTCAATGATAATCCCGATGATAAAACCATTACACATACCCTTAATGCTGTGGCAGAAAAATCAAATACCAGCGTCAGTAGCCTTTACAACCCATGGATAAACATTTACAAAAACGGAGAAGGCACTGAAGAATTCCGCAAGCACTGGAATTTGTTCGACCAAATAATGCTATCGCGCAATATGCTGAACCCAGGCCAGCATTTACATTACCTGAAAGCAGAGATTTATAAACCAGATTTTATTGTAGACCATTATAAAGACCACAAAGGCCAACCACATAGGTCATTTGTTGGTACTCACTGGATAAATGGGTATAGCGACCATTTTCCGGTAATTATGTATTTGGGTAAAAATTAAATGAGGTAGAAAAATAAAAGGGATTAATAAGGCAATTGTTTCCTGTCGGCACCTGATTCCAGTTTTTGCTTTTCCAGCAACTCCCTGGCAGATACGTATTTTATTTCCCCGTTGATGGAGATAACGGCTGTTTCATTATTAGCTGCTTTCTGTTCGTATAGTCGTTGAATAGCCAGTTTAAGGCCAAATTCTATCTTTGCAAACAACTCAACGTTTTCTGGTTTTAGCGCCATCTACAACCTGTTTTTTAATTGCTTCCCAAAGGTCTGTATTTTCTATGATATTTTCTAAAAGTTTTTCACCACCGGCTATAATTCCCAGGTTATTTTCAGAATTATCTGCAAATATCCATGCATCGCATACTGGCATAAACAGGTTGAAAAAGTTGCTCATGCCCCTTATATACCTCCTTTCCACCACTTCGGAAGGGATATTATGCCCTCCCTTGCTCACCCGCTCACTCACACGCCTTATGGCCAGCCCCGACGAATTGAGCCAAATATACAATAGGGTCACCTTATACCCTAGTGCCTGCGCTTTCCTCACCAGCGACACGTAACTGCGTGTAGCCAGGGTGGTTTCAATGGCAAAGTCCTGTCCCAACCCCAAAAGCTCATCTATACGGTGCAACATTATCCTTCCAGCTTCCACCGCCACCGCCTCCACATTAAAAGGCGATATACCGGCAGCAATATTATCGGCATTCACAAACTCCCTGCAATCTAAAATATCGGGCAAAATGGTATAGCTAGCCGTTGTCTTGCCAGCACCATTACAACCAGATATTATATATAAATTGGGCATTAAGTGGTTCTATAGGGCAAAGATAGTAAACACCTAATAGGTTGCATTTTTGGGGAATGGAATAGATTTTTCTAACACCTGTTGCGTTGGCCTAGGATTACGTAGAATGGTTAGCTTAAATTAAGTCGTATTTACGCCTGATTTTATCCGCCATAAGTTCTGTAAGCACTCTTATTATTTTGTGCTGATAAGAATTACCAACTGTAAACACCTTCTGTATTTCGATATGCCCGTCTGCATATTCTTTATAAACCTGATTAGCTGGTAATTTATCTGAAAGTATAAGGAATGGGAGATCCTTACTAAAATTCCTTAACCGAAGTTCCCTAATAGCCAATAAAAATTTATCATCCTGTGTATTTGCTTCATGAACTACACTCATACCGCTTTATTTTATGATACTATTTCCTTAGTAAAAATAATGAAAATCCATTGAATCAATCCACTTTTAAAGGCTCAGTGAGTGAATTATTAGTCAAAACTTGACGATTGGTATTATTCAATTTTAGAACACCTACATTTTGAATTACCAGAAATTCCAAATTGGAGACTCCCACCTACCCCTCCATCACACAAACACCTGATGACTCACTAATGCTGGTATTATAGGTAAAACCCCATTCTGCCATGGCCTTAAGAACAGGTGCCAGTGCTTGACCAGATTCTGTAAGCTGGTAGGTGACATGGGGCGGCACAACAGGCTTCACTTCACGGGTTAGCAAGTCATCTGCCTCCAGTTCCTTTAGCTGCTGTATTAGCATTTTTTCGGTAATGGCAGGCAGGGACTTTTTTAATGCGCCGTATCGCCTGGGGCCATCTATGAGGTGGTAAATAATCAGGGCTTTCCAGCGGCCACCTATTTTATCTAATGTAAAGGTTACCGGGCAACGGTTGATGGCTATAGCCTTATTGAGCTGGTTGGTAGAACTTTCTTTTATCTCATACATAATGATACACACTTTTTGGTAAGTACTTGTATAAAAGTAAGTACAAATGTACTTTTGTATCCTCAAAAAAACAAGAGAATTATGAAATACGTAGTTACAGGTTCTACAGGGCATATAAGCAAGCCCCTCACCGCATCATTAATCAGTGCAGGTCACTCAGTTACAGTTATAAGCAGTAATGCTTCCAAAACCACAGAAATTGAAGCCATAGGCGCAAAGGCAGCTATAGGCTCGGTGGAAGATGTGGACTTTCTTACCACCACCTTTACAGGTGCTGATGCAGTATATACTATGGTACCGCCTACCTGGAATGCTGCAGATTGGAAAGGTTATA
>CAIWHI010000402.1 GCA_903912435.1 uncultured Bacteroidota bacterium
ATAGGAATTCCATTTATCTATTTTTGGTTAGGCTTAATGAATAGTGTTTGGGCTTGGGTATGCTGAATACCTTCTAAGAAGGGGTTTTATTTGCAGTTCTGGATGTCCCTGCGGAACATACGGAACAACGTGCGGTTTGAAACAACTGCCGTCAGTACCGCTTTCTGCGGTCAGACGGCAGTTTTTTAGCGCGTAGGGCCCACCTCGCCAATTCCCATTGGTCTGACCGCGGAAAGCGGTGCTGACCAATAGGAATTCCATTTGTTATTTATCCCACTTTTAGGGGTAATAAATAATTGTAGTTTCATGGTACATTTGTCCAATATCCCATTTTGTGCTTTAGAACGTTTTTATAGGTTGTGAGGCATGTTTATTAATCTTTCAAATTTTATTATGCTTAGATATACCCTCCTGTTTTCTTGCTTTTTTTTGAGTGTTTGTGGTTTTTCACAAATTAAACCCGTGTATAACCTTGATTTTGAAATGGTTAAGGAACCCTTACACAGGCCTTTGGGTTGGGGGCTGGGGGGTATTTCTGATACCACTATTAATAAGGAAACCAGTGAACATTTTCGGTTAGATTCGCTTGAAAAACAATCGGGTAGGTACTCTTTGTTGATTGATTGGAACGATGCTCCAACAAAGTGGACAGCTACTGTCTATAAAATCAATAAGGTATTTCAGGGGAAGAAGATAAAACTGACCGGCTATGTGAAAACCGAAAAATTGGAGGAATGGTGTGGCTTGTGGCTAAGGCTTGATGATGCTGATAACAAGAGCGTAGAGTTTAATAATATGCAGGATAAGCCTATTAAGGGTACAACCAATTGGAAGGAATATTCTGTTACCCTCGATTATGACCAGGCAAAGGTGAGGACCATAGTTTTTGGTGGATTGATAGTGGGTTCAGGGAAAATGTGGATGGATAATTTGCACATTTCAATTGATGGTAAGGATATTAGTGATTTGGAGTCTATGCTAGCGATTACATTAGATACCTTATCTGTTAAGGCAGCTCCTGGCCTGCCACCGGTGCAACCCACCACCACCAGGGCATGGGAAATAATGAATACCCGAGTGGCACTAGATTTCGACTGGATAGGCAAGACTGCTGATGTGAAGGAATGGATAAAACTAAGGCCTTATTTCTATCCTGTGGATAGTATAGTCCTGGATGCCAAAAGTATGCAGATAGATAGTGTGGGATTGGTGGCTAAGAAAGGTAATACACCTTTAAAATATTCTTATGCCAATGACCAGCTGGTAGTGAGGTTTGGCTCTAATTATAAAATGACTGATACAATTGGTCTTTACCTGAAATATAAGGCCATGCCCTACCAAAACCATACCTCAGGTAGCGGGGCTATAAATGATGAAAAGGGTTTGTACTTTATCAATACCGACCATAAAATGCCCAACAAACCTGCCCAAATTTGGACCCAGGGCGAAACAGAATCAAATTCGCACTGGATGATAACGGTTGATAAGCCCAATACCCGTTTTACCACCCAGATAGAATTGAATATACCTGATAGCCTTACCACATTGAGTAATGGTGCACTGGTAAAGCAAATAAAAGGTACCAAAGGCATGCGCACTGATATCTGGCGGATGGACCTACCCATTCAGGCTTATGCGGTCATGTTTGCCATTGGCAAGTTTAGCGTGGTAAAAGAACATTGGAGAAACAAGGAGGTGAACTACTATGTAGAACCCGAGTACGCCCCCTTTGCTAAACAAATGTTCAACCATACACCTGAAATGATGGAATATTTCTCGCAGGTGACAGGTGTGCCTTACCCATGGAATAAGTATAGCCAGGTAGTGGTGCGCGATTATGTTTCAGGGGCAATGGAGAATACCTCTGCTACTTTATGTGGGGAGTTTATAAATGGGAATAGCAGGGAATTGGCCGACCATAATTCGGAAGATGTGGTGGCCCATGAGTTGTTCCACCAGTGGTTTGGCGACTATGTTACCTGCGAATCGTGGAGTAATATAACCGTTAATGAATCATTTGCCAATTATGGCGAACAATTATGGCGTACCTATAAATATGGTAAAAACTATAATGAGGAGTTGGCTTTTAATGACCTATCGGGTTACCTGGGTGCATCTACTTATAATGACCCGCAATTGGTGCGGTTTAATTATGACAATAGGGAGCAGGTGTTTGATGGTATATCTTATAATAAGGGTGGGGCTATATTGAGGTACCTCAATTACCTTATGGGTGATGCCGCGTTTAGCAGGTCAATGAATTTATACCTCACAAAAAATGCCCTGCATTCTGCTGAAGCACATAACTGGAGGCTGGCATGTGAGGAAGCAACTGGCATGGATTGGAACTGGTTTTTCAACCAGTGGTATTATAGGGCAGGACATCCGGTGCTCAAAGTGAGCAATGATTACAATGACTCTTTGAAACAATTGGTAGTAGTGGTGAGCCAAACCCAGAAGGATAGCTTGTTCCAATACAGGCTGCCCATAAAGTGCGCTTTAATTTATGACAATGAAAAGACTATGGTAGATTGGCTAATCAGTAAAAAGAATGACACTTTTATTTATGCCTACAAAAACGGTACACGCCCTGTGGTAATAGTAGATGTGGAAAGGGTGGTGCCATGTGAATTGAAGGACAATAAAAAAATGGAGCAATGGCTGGAAGTATATAAGATGAGCCAAAACTATACAGGCAAACACCTGGCCATTAGCGCAGCTGGTAAAACAGTTTCGGATAGTATTTCGCAGATATTGTTCGGCCTATCGGTAAAAGATTCCTTGCCATCTATCAGGAGGCAATCGGTAAGCATATTGTCAAAAATATCGAGCGATAAGAACAGGCGAAACTGGATACCCGTGTTTATGGATATGGCTACCAAGGATAGCAATTTGGCCGTCAGGACTCAGGCAGTTGAGGTATTGGCAACTTGGAAGGTGGCCAAGGCCAAGGATTTATTTTTGAAGGGTATTTATGATAGTAGCTACAATCTTGCAGCTAATGCACTTGATGGCTTGAGTAAACTGGATGCTGATACTGCCTATGTTTTGGCAAAGCAATTGTTGAAAACAAAGCCAAAGTCGAATTTGTATACTACGGTTTGGGGCAGGATAGGCAAGAAAGCAGAAGATGGGGATATTGCATTATTTGAATCTGAGGCACCTTATGTATATGGCAATAAGAAGTATGGGTTTGGCACGGCAATATTCAGCTATGTGAAAAGTGTGAAGAGTGATGCTTCATTTGCAAGGGGGATAGAATTAATGAAGATAATGATAACTACCGAGAGCAATAGAAACCAGCGTTCATCCGTTTTTGGTAATCTGGCACAGGTGATTTCGGAACAGGCTGATAATGCGAAGTCTGAAAAACCTGAAGAATCAGTGCCGGCTAATAAGAGGATAGAATTGGTGAAGGCGGCTTGCCAAAGTGCGATTGATGTGGAAACTGATTCGGAGAAAAAGAAGGATTTTGAGAAGTTATTGAAGGAGGCTATGGAGTAGTCATATTACACCGAGCACTGGTCGAAGGGGCTAACTCCGAACACTGGACGAAGGGTCTCCCTTCGTCCATTTATTCATGAAGCAATCTCGCTTCAATTTGCAAGCCTGCCTTCTGGTAGGCAATCCTGCTCGCCGGTACGCAAGCTGAACGCTTGCAAGCAATAGGACCGAGCGAGGACGCTCGGACCAGTATTAGATTTTGAGTAATATAAATTTGTAAATGCGGATATCGGGTATCATTTTATTATTGTTATTTGCAAATGGACTCATGGCTCAATTGAAGCCGGGGTTTGAAATAAATGAATACCTTGGTACCATAAGGCGGAGTGCAAGGCAGGTAGATTCTAATTTCAGGAAGAATGTACCACCTG
>CAIWHI010000403.1 GCA_903912435.1 uncultured Bacteroidota bacterium
TCCTGATTTGTGGCAGCAATGCAACAAAAAGGATGGCAATAGCTAAAAACATGTATAGGGTATGAGACCAATGAACTGATTGTAAATAGAACATTTCAACCTGTATCCAGATAATGAGTGCAAAGGCAACATAAATGCAGTATGTCCATGCCCAATACATATCCTTATAAAAATTAAAAAAATCGGCAAATTTGTCTTGTGGTTTTTTTACTAAAGCAATGGCAATTCCGATTGGAGCAATACCCAGTATGCTGAATAGTATAGTGCCAGGAATTAAAAAATTATGAAAAGGTGAATTTTTCAAAAGGCTCAAAGGCATTCCGAATAGATCGCCAGAGGGGGATATTATCAATACTCCACCTCCAAGCATCGCACCAAACCCAAGAATGGCTAACAGACTGAGCAGAATGTTTCGTATCGTTTTTGCAGGCATAATCATCTATTTAAGATACTGAACATTAACCCGCAAAGAATAATTAACAATAATGCTGCCGACTTGTTGTGATTTCGCTAAATCGTTGTCCTTAGAGTAATGCCTTCCCCAAGCTTTCTACTTTTCTCAACCATTTGTCCCGAAACTCAATTTTTGAATTACTAATCGGTTGAACGTAGGTGGCTCTCCCACGTCCGAAGTATTGGCTTAGAAATATTTAGCCACTATGTGGTGGTTTTCGAAGAAAGTTATTTAATCATACCTCTCATTTGCTTCGTAATAAGGCTTATCTGTGTCGTAAAGAGTGGCATTTACATCAACCTCCAATTCATGTCCCAGGGTTAGGTCAGCATGGTAGTCTGCCTTTTCAGAAATTCCCTCTTGAAAATTATTATTCACCGACTTAGATTGAATTGGCCCTTCAATGAATTTATGCGATACTTGATCGTGAATTATACCTCTCATAATTTACTGTTTGCCAAAGTAGCAACATAACCATGCCACCGGCAATACAAAGAGTCCTTTACTCTAAACACGGTTTTTGAATATGATTCAAATCCTGATAATGCTCCTGAATGATCTGCAAATATAAAATCGGCTGAATGGAGGATACCTAGACCGCTAGCGGTTAGTTCCCCTGTACAGAACAAAATAGAACGTCAAGAATGCTTAAAGCATGATTTCGAACATTGTCCAGCCAACCCATGCACGATTAGGCACGAATCAGACCGTTCTTACTCATAAATGCTCGAACTTACTCATTAAGGCTTGCAACGCTATCAAGTCCCTGATAAACAAGTTCGAAAAATGTCCAGTCATCCCGACTGAAATGAGAGCGAAAGAAACAGAGCGCAAAGCGATGTGGCTTTCGCTCTTGTATTTTTGCAAGCGGGACGCTTGCAAGTGTTAAGACCAAGCGGGACGCTTGGACTAGTGGAGCAGGCGGGAATTGATACTTTGAATACATAACAGCATTGCTTAAAGCAATCACAACTAACTTATCCGTGCAAGAGCCTTCCTTCTAAACGTTGCTGGTGTTTCGCCCACCTTTGATTTAAATAGCCTGTTGAATGCAGCCTCAGACTGGTAGCCTACTTTTTCGGCTATCTCACTTATGTTCTCCTTGCTTACCAGTAATATTTCTTTTGCTTTTAAAATGCGCCAGTTGGTAAGGTAGGCCAGTGGTGTTTCGCCCAGCAATCTTTTAAACTCACTGCAATACAGTGAGCGCGACATGCCGGCAGCAGCAGCAAGCTGGCTTAATGTCCATTCCTTTTCGGGAGCGGCATGCATAGTATTTAAAGAAGCGCTTATCCTGGGGTCTTTGAATGCACGGAGAAAACCTTGTGCAACTTCTCCTTCCTCAATATAGGCGCGTATGATGAGTGTAAACACTATCTCTGCCAGCCGCCCAAGTATTACCTGGCTGCCTGCTTTCTTTGCAACCAACTCCTCATTCATAAATGATGCTGCCTGCTCCAGCCACATCCTTATCTCCCGCTGGCCGCTATTTATCTTTATGGCCTTAGGCAATGACTGTACAAATGGATGCAATACCGGTGAGGTAAATTCAAAATGTCCGCCTATCAGCAATGTTTCTTCATCATCTCCCTGGAATAAGGGCTTGCCAAGCTGTAGGGCTTTCACATACGCTGCAGATGGTACAGACGCATTGTCCGGGTGGCCAAGTATGCGGTGTGCAGCGCCATGGGGCACAAAAACAAAATCGCCCTCCTACATCCTTATCATCTCTTCGTCTGGTATACTTACGTAGCAAGTGCCCTTCAACAACCGCCAGAATTGCGAATACCTGTCTTGCGCTACCTGCACTCCCCAGGGTGCGGTAAACCGTACTTTCTGGTACACCACCGCATTCAGCTTCAAACTATCTAAAACATCACTTAATGCGTCCATTCCGGAAATAAATACTATTGAGCAAATTTAATGTACTTTTTGCTACTACTCATATTTACCGGGTATATAATTTTGGAATCAGAAAAATTCTTCTTTTAAAACAAAAAAACA
>CAIWHI010000404.1 GCA_903912435.1 uncultured Bacteroidota bacterium
ATGTTGGTGAAATTTGATTATTAATTTTCAAAAAAAGGATTTGGAGGTTTGAATTTGGATATTTTTTTAAAAAAAAAGGTGAATTCACTACTTTTAAAGTTTTTTTTACTATTTTTCGGCTTTGTTTCTAAACTATATTGATATGGGATCAGGAATTTTTTACCCTCGCGCGGCGAACTCTTACAAAAATGCTAAAAAATACCGCTCTATACGGACGGTGTTTTTGTCTGGCATTTTGCTGTTTATGATGCATTTTAATGCTAATGCACAGGCACCTGTTTTTACTGGTGGTCATTCACAAACAATAATGGTTTGCCAGGATGTTGCGCCATGGGATATTACTTCAACACTTGCCGTTACTGATGCTACAGCAGGTGGCCCCGTTGATACATGGGATATTGTTTCAGCTCCATTACATGGTAGTTTAACCGGTTTTCCAGGTTCTGCACCAACCAATCTTACAATTATTGTTTCAAGTACTCCATTATATTATCAACCAACTCCAGGTTTTAATGGTAATGATGTATTTACCATTTATGTAATGAACAATACAACAGGTCTTAACGATACTACTGTAGTAAATGTTGTTGTGAATCAATTACCTTCAATGGTGATTGGTAGCAGCCCTGTAGTATGTCAGGGTGCATCAAGTACTTCGTTGTCATTTGGTAGCCTTAGCAATATTGGCCCAATCAGGCAGGTATTCCCATATACAGGTAGCACATTGCCTTTGTCAATACCAACTGGTATTACCAGTGTAGCTTTTGATGTTCAGGGTGGTTCAGGTGGAGCCAACAATGTAGCAGGTGCTATTGCAAATCCGGGTCTTGGTGGCAGGGTTCAGGGTAATCTTGCAGTTGCCTCAGGCAGTACAATATATATAACAGCAGGAGGCCAGGGTGCTCCAGGCGGCATATTTGGAGCAGCCGGTGGTTATAATGGTGGTGGTAATGCTACTTATTATCCACCAGTAGGTTGTGGTGGTGCAGGTGGCGGTGCTTCTGATATTCGTGTTGGAGGTTTGAGCCTTAATAACAGGGTTGTAGTAGCTGCTGGTGGTGGTGGTAGCGGATGGGATAGTCCATTTGGTTCCTACTTCGGTGGTGCCGGTGGTAATCTTATAGGTGGCAGCAGCCAGCCAAATGTTGGTGGTTCACCAGCAACAGGAGGCACACAAGCAGCAGGTGGTGTGCATTCAGTTCGTGGTGGCTGGGCTTCAGGCCAGGATGGTACTTTTGGTAATGGTGGTGATGGTAGTATGTTAGGTGGTGTTGCCGGCGGCGGCGGTGGTGGTTACTACGGCGGTGGTGGTGGTGTATGGAATGGTGGAGCCGGTGGTTCTTCTTATTCTGACGCATTCTTCTCTTCATTGGTTTCTTATACTTCAGGATATAATTCAGGCGATGGTATTGTATCTATTACTTACAATATTCCTGGTACTTATACAATGGCTATTAACTGGGGTAGCGGTACAGTAACTACTACAGATGTATTACCAACAACAGGTTCTTTCCCAATAGCAATCCCAGCAGGAACTGCACCAGGTACTTATTCTGGTTCAATATCTGTTACCAACACAACTTGTACCAGCCCTGCTTACACATTTAGTGTAACTGTAAATGCAACACCAGATGTGAATTTAACTTCAATTCCTTCTCAGGCTGTTTGTGACGGAGGAACTACAGCAGCAGTTAGTTTTACGGGTTCAGTAACCGGTACTACTTTCAATTGGGTAAATGATAATACTACTTTTGGATTGATGGCAAGCGGAAGCATTGATATTGCTGCTACTACAGTTAGTAATCCATCAGTTAATCCGATGGTCGCTAATATTACAGTTACACCTACAGCCGCAGGTTGTAATGGTATTCCAAAGACATTTACTATTACTGCAAATCCGATACCGATGATTCCAGTAGGATTACTTACACCTGCTGATATTTGTAACACTACAATGTTTAATTATAATCCAAGCAGCCTTACTGCCGGTGCTACGTATAGCTGGAGCCGTGACATTATAGCTGGGATAAGTACGGGAGTAAGTAGTGGTACAGGTTCAATTTCTGAAACACTTACCAACACTACCAATGCACCGGTAGGTGTGGTATATTCTTATACTACAACAGCAAGTACTTGTTCAAGTGTACAGCACGTAACATTTAATGTTAACCCTTCTATTAGTTTGAGCAGCACATTAGATACTACAATCTGTAACAGCACAGCGATAGACTATATGCCTACAAGTTCAGTTGCAGGTACTACTTACAATTGGTTAAGGAATATTACTACAGGTATCACAAATCCTCCTACTCCAGGAACTGGTGATATTACTGAAACATTGAATAATGTAACTACTGGTGTTGTGAATGTAATTTATACTTACACAATGTGGGCAAATGGTTGTATGAATGCACAGAATGTTACAGTTAGAGTAAATCCTACGACTACAATAAATAGTGAATTAATGTCATTGCCTGTATGTTCAGGTGATATGTATCATTATACAGCAACAAGTGCTACACCTGGTGCTACATTAAATTGGTCAATGGTTCCTGCGGCTGGGGTTTATACCACAGGTGCTACAAGTGGAACCGGCAATATCAATGAAGTTCTGGTAAATAATTCAGGTGCTCCAGTAATGGTTACTTATAATTACACTGCAAGTGCAGGTGGTTGTGATGGTCCGGTTACGGCTGTAAAGGTTTTAGTAAATCCTTCAATCAGCTTAACAAGTACACATAATCCTATGGCTATTTGTAACAATACAACATTCAGTTATTCGCCTACAAGTCTGCCGGGCACAAGCTTTACATGGATACGTCCAACAGTTGTTGGAATATCTAATTCTGCTGCTTATGGATCAGGTGATATCAATGAAACATTAAGGAATACTACAAGCAGCCTTGTAATGGTTCCTTATATATTCACTGTTCTTTCAACTTCTACGGGTTGTACCGGTATTGATACAGTTTGGGTTACAGTAAATCCAAGTCCATCATTGACAAGTACATTAACTCCAGGTGGAATTTGTGATAGCAATAAATTTGACTATACTCCAACATCTAATGTAACAGGTGCATCATTCAATTGGTCACGTGCATATGTTGCAGGTATAGTAAATGCCCCTGCAACCGGTTCAGGTAATCCAATGGAAGCATTGATTAATTCAACAAACGTTAATGTTGATGTAGTTTATCACTATACAGTAATGGCAAACGGTTGTTCTTCACTTCCGGTAGATGTAACAGTAACAGTTCATCCGGTTCCAAGGTTGTCATCAGGTCTTACAGGTACAATTTGTACCGGAGACCGGTTCACATACACACCAAGCAGTTTTGCTCCAAATGTAGTCTATGACTGGACTCGTCCGTTAGTAAATGGTCTTTCACCATTCACTGGTTTCGGAACAGGAGGTGTAAGTGAGGTTCTTGTAAACTCTACAACTGAAACATTACAGGCTGTTTACCTTTATAGGTTAACTGCTTATGGATGTTCAAATCCAAAGGTATATGAGGTAGTATTAACTGTTAATCCAGGACCTCAGCCAGTTACATTATCAGCGGTATCAAACAATGTATGTTCAAATACAAATAGTCAGATAGTTACCGCATCTCATGCTCCACAATCAGGTGTATCCTATATCTGGGATGTAACAGGTGCAACAATTGTAACTACATCTGATACAAGGCAGTCAGCAGTTTTAGACTTCCCAACTCCAGGTACAGCAACCATTACTTTGACATCAAAGTACGTAAGTACAGGATGTAAAGGAACAACCAGTATGGATGTAAATGTACTTAACGGTGTAGCTGACAATCCACAGGTTATCTACTACATGGGTATGTTTGTATGTTTGCAGAATGATGAGGATACTTACCAGTGGGGATATGATAATGCTCACACATTAGCTTCTACTACATTTAATGGTGCAGTAAACCAAAGCTATTCACAAAGCAATGTAGATTTTGCTAATAACAATTACTGGGTAATTACTACTCATAACGGTTGTACACAGAAGACTTATTATAATGCACCAAAATCGAATGGTACCGGTCATAGGGATGCAGGTATTGGTGTAAATGTTTATCCTAATCCAGTTACTGATAATATCAACCTTGAATTGACAAATTCGACAGCAGGTGATATGGTAGTTGAGGTTCTGAATATGCTGGGCCAGAAATTAATCACAAGCAGCACTACTGAAACAAAGGCTGTGATTAATGCATCTAGCTTAGTACCAGGCGGTTACCTTATCAATTGTTATCTGAATGGTGCAAAAGTGGCCACTTCAAGGTTTATTAAGAACTAATATTTTTTAAAAAAATCAAAATCCGAATAGATGAAAAAAATATTTTTATTATTGATTGCAAGTGGTGGGTTCGTCTCATCTTTTGCCCAATCATCAAATAATAGCAGTAACGTTAGCGGAAATATTTACGGACTTAAATATACTGTGGATAGCCTGAAATCGAACAGGGATACTATCCAGACAAGGATTGATAGTATTCAGGCAAGCCTGAGCCATATCAAAGACAGCATCAAGCGTAAATCATGGCTCAGGGATGGCCAGATGTCGCGTACTGTACTTGACATCAATGGTATGGGTGGTATGCTGACACAAGACCTTACAAGGGCCAATACAGCAGGTAACTACCTTAATGGCATCAATACCAATAATGTAGGCAAGCTTAAATTTGATAATGGCATGAACTATGGTGGTGATATCCAGATTGGATATTTCCTGGGTAAAAAAGCTCATTGGGGTGTGGGTATTGGTTTCCAATATCTTTACCAGACCGGTGATTTGACTTTGGATCAATACCGTGTTCAGTATCAATCGACTGATGGTGGTAATAACATCTTCAGGCAGGTGACTACAGCTAATGGCCCTATTAAGGAAAAGCTGGAAATTACCAATATGAACATTCCATTGATGTTGAAATATAAGAACCGCTTTACCAAGCATTCTGGTTTTACATTCGATTTGGGTATTTTATATAATGTTCAGAATACTACCAACTATAAGACTGACGCATCATTTGATTATGAAGCTATTTATAAGTATGCCAAGAATTCTGATGGTAGCAATACTGCAGTTTATGATAATGCAACATATGCATCAGTAAATGACTTATTAATAACTAAAGACCAGATCAACAAACATAGTGGTCATGCATCTGATACTATGAACTGGTACCGTACACATGCAGGCATGAATGTAGGTTTGAATCAGTCACCAGATAAGACATCAGGAACTACAAACTACACCACAGGTTCACTTGGGTTCATGTTCAGGCCTGAATACAGTTTCTATCTTTCAAATCATGTAGCTATCAATCTTGGTGCTTATTATATGTACCAGATGGTGAATAACGAAGTGAAACCAGGTTACCAGTTAACAAATAAAGTTGGTGAGTATAATAGTTCTACAAATTCAGTTGCCAGCAGCGTAAATCAGTCTTATGGTGTTAATCTTGGATTGAGGTTCTTCCTTGGTAAATTTAAGCAGAAGCCAGAAGCACCTTCTATTACAGAAGATGCTAAGGATCCTACTTGTGGTCTTTGTGATGGTGCTATTACATTCCACAATCTTACTCCTGGTCAGTCGGTTACAATTAATTATGTACTTAATGGTACATTGCAGCCAAGCCGTACTGATTCTGTATCACAGTTTGGTACAGTTAAGTTGAGTAACTTATGTGCAGGTGAGTACAGCAAAATTGAGATCAGTAATGGTACTGATACCAAGAATGCCCCACCAATCACACTGGTTAATCCATCAATTGGTTATTATTCTGAAAGCTATACTAACCCACTTAGTTTTGGTGCATGTAATGGTTCAATTAAAGTACATGGCTTGAAACCAGGTCTTACAGTAACTATCAAGTACACATTGAATGGTACAATACAACCTCCGTTCACTGGTACAATCGAGAAAGATGGTACTGCGTCAATCACTGGGTTGTGTGCCGGCAACTATACTGGTATCTTCGTATCTGTAAACAGTTGTTCAATCAATGGTGCTGATATTACATTGACTAACCCTGCGCAGGTTCAACCACAGGTTATCCAACCACAGTATTATGATCCGGAACCAAGGCCAAGGCGTAATACACATGCGGTAGCTGAGCGTCAGGATATCTCTGCACCAATATTGTTTGACGTTGGTAAATCTATCATCAAGCCTGAATCAATACCAGTACTTGAAGAGGCGATCTACGAATTGAACGATGATGAGAATACTTACATTTCAATTGATGGTTATACCGATATTGATGGTGGAGCTGAATTCAATCAGGCATTGTCGCAGAAGCGTGCTGAAGCAGTTAAATATTACCTTGTACACCATGGTATAGCTGCTAAACGTCTGGATACAGAAGGTCATGGTATTAAGGATCCGGTATCAGACAATAGTACATCAGATGGTAAAGCAAAAAACCGTCGTTGTGTAATGTCTCTGAAACATGGTAAGAGATAATGCTAGCGATAAGAGATAAAATGAAAGAGGGCTGTTTCGGAAGAAGCAGCCCTCTTTCGTATTCTAAGCCCAATAAGCCTTGTAGGGAATAAATGGTGATTAGTTTTATCTACAAAAATTTTGAAGAATTGACTATTGAAATGAAAAGTTTAGTATCTTCGCGTTCCGATTCAAGAAATGGAGGCTGTAGCTCAGTTGGTTAGAGCATCAGATTGTGGTTCTGAGGGTCGAGGGTTCGAGACCCTTCAGCCTCCCTTAATGCCTTTAATACAACGTAAATATAGACGGCGTATTAAAGGCTTTTTTATGTCTGATTATCATTGGGTAGGAAATGTTAGCAATTTTGTTAGTAAACCTGTATAATTATATACCTTAGTGGTATAAAATGGTGATGGTGAAAATTTGAAATGTACCCAATATTTGTATCTTTGTATTTATTGATTCAAATTTGTATTTATTGACTTATCATAAAATTATAGTAAAATGAGTTTAGAAATTGTAGGAAAACTTGTAGAAAAGTATGAGGCACAGAATGTAACACAAACATTCAAAACCAGGGAATTTGTTATTGAAATGGCTGAAGAAATCAATGGTAATACCTATACCAATTTTGCCAAGATGCAATTAGTGCAGAATAAGTGTGATATTATTGACCGATTCAATAAGGGTGACATGGTTAAAGTAAGCTTCAACATTAAAGGCCGGTCATATGTTGACAAAAAAGATGGCAAAACCAAGTATATCTCTAATATGGATGCATGGCGAGTAGAGGCTAACCAGGGCGCCGGAGCACCACCACAGGGAGGCCAACAACCACAAGGTTATAACAATGCGCCACAAGGTTATAACAATGCCCCTCCTGCTTATAATAATCAACAGCAAGGTTATAATAATGCACCAGCGTATAACCAGAATACTAATGCAGGAAATTATAATCAGGCAGGTGGTACTAATGATGACTTACCTTTCTAATGAATATTATTTATGTAAAAATCACCAGCGATGGTGATTTTTACGTAAATAATATTTGCATAACCAATATGATTTGCCTCTAATTTCTGTTAACCCGCATAATTTTTGCCTTTTTACATAGAATTGATTATTTTGTTTTTTTAAGAGTAGTATTTATGAGCATCCGGTTGAATTATTCAATTGCAATCTTATTGGTAGTATTAGTTTTTAGCTCGTGTAGTAAGCGGCCTGAGCACATTAACTACATTCCTAAGGATGCCGTTGCAGTGGCCGGTATTAATCTTAAATCATTAAGCAAGAAGATTGCCTGGAATATGATAACAGGTAGTAAACTGTTTGATGAGATGAAAAAGAGATTTCCCGAGAAAAGTTCAAAAGATGCTATGAGTGGTATTGAAAAGGCAGGGATAGACCCTTTTAATACCTTCTATGTGTATGTGAAGACAGATAACAGATTTAAGGGTGGTAATCGTATTACAGGATTGGTGCCATTAAACGATGCAAATGCCTGGGAAACCTATGTAAAGCAGGTTTTCCCTAAGGTTCAAATTTCGCAGCATGGAGACAGGAAAGAAGCAAGTCTTGGTACAGATATGTATGTAGGGTGGAATAAGAATTTACTCATCATCATCAATGTATTGGCCGATAACGATTTATTGGATAATAACGGGGGCAATAATCGCAACAGGGGGACTGAAATGGCACAGTCTGATATATCGGCTGAAATGGAAAATGCATTTAGTATAAAGGGTGATAATTCGATAGTTAAGAATAAGCATTTTGAAGAACTTGAACTTAAAGGACATGATATATCGTTCTGGCTTAATTATGAGCAACTGATGCTTAATTACAGTAG
>CAIWHI010000405.1 GCA_903912435.1 uncultured Bacteroidota bacterium
CTTTTTATATAGTACACTAATTGTTTTTAATGCCTTACTGTGAAGCGTATGGTCTTGCTTGCATCACCTTTGTTGATGCGAAGCAGGTAGATACCATCTGACAGATTATTGAGGTCAATGTTTTTGTTGAGCTCATTATTCTGCACTGAACCTTGCTCATTATATACCAGTTGGCCTAATGGGTTGATGATTTCGTAAGAAAGCTCAGTCCCATTTAATCCTTCCAAACTGCCTTTAATAGTAAAGCTACCGGTATTTGGGTTAGGGAATAATTCTACATTATCAAGTGGTGTACTTACCCGGCCTACACCGAGGGTTGGGATAATCAATACATCATTACTGGTAGCAGAATCTGGCACTGCACATACCATGGTAGTAGTCACAACCAGGGTAATATCGCAATTTGCAGTAACATTTGGCAATATATAAGTAGTATTAGTAGCACCCGGAATTTTCACACCATTTTTCTTCCATTGGTATTTAGGACTTATACCGCCATTATACACTGCTGATGTGAAAGACACAGAATGGCCAGGCACTACATAGGTAGATGGTGAGGAATAAATATGCACTATTGGAGAGGTATTGATTACATTCATCTTAATTACATTACTAACAGCATGCAAGGGAGACGGACAAACAGCCGCACTTGTCATATCTACAAATATTGTCTCCAGGTCTATAAGGGTAGGAGACGAGAAGATACTGGATATTGCACCCACAATTGGGGTAGAAGTGCCGCTCATCCATTGGTAATTAGGTGTAGCACCACCATTTACCGGTATTGCTGTAAAAGTAACCATAGTACCCGAACATATAGTATCATTAGGACTTACCGAGATAGATACTGAGTTAGTAGTAGTTGGGGTAACCGCAATGGTGATACTACCGGCTACGGAAGCACAACCATCTAAAATTTCACGCACTGTATATACACCTGAATTTGCAACTGTAACAGGAGCTATTTTAGGATTTTGCGCTGTAGAAGTAAAACCACCCGGACCAGACCAAAGGAATGTGACAGTTGCTGCTGTATCATTACGTGAGTATAAATATATAGTATCTCCAGCACAATTGAGCGAGCTTGAGCTATCCCATGGACTAGGAGGAATAGTATTGTTTACAAGGATATTAACTGTTGAAGTGTCGTTAGGACAGCCATTATGCGTAGTAACTACAGAGTAGGTACCAGCATCGGCCAAAGTAGCACCAGTACCTGAGAAACCGTTATTATTAGCAATCTGGAGGGTAGATGAGAAACCTGTTCCACCGAATCCAGAACCCGCAGGCCCCTGCCATAAATAGGTACCTACAGCATATCCCGAACTATCGCGCAACTGAATGGTAGCACCTACACATGTTGGGGTTGTACCTGTGGCTACAGTATGTGGCAATGAAGAAAGCACTGTAATATCAAAGAAATCATCAGGAGAAATATAAACCGGATTGGTTGATACCAGGCGTATACGATAACCTGTACCAGGAATAGTACCAGCGGGAATAGTACAGGTTACTGTACCTGCAAGGTTACTAACCACTGAACCAATAGTAACAGGAGTAGTAAAAGTGCCAAACAGGTCAGACAACTGTATTGAGAATACATTACCTACCTTGAAATTTGATTTCACATTATACCTTACTGAAAGCTGGCCACCTGCACAAACAAAAGTATCATTATAAGGCTGTGCAATATTGGCAACAGTATCTTTCACAAACTTAGTTACAAACCCATCATAAGTTCCACCACCATTTGCAGGCTGGGTAACACCACCCTGTGAAATACCACCCGCACCATAAGCACCAATACTTGTTGTATAGCCACCTAATGTTATCTGGTCATTAGCCAAATCCATAACTACAGAATTGGCATAATCATATAAGGTACCACCAAAATAGGTACTCCATACGCTCTGCCCAAGAATATTGAATTTAGAAACGAAAGCATCATAGTCACCACCTATTGCTGGTTGGAAACCGCCTAGTGAGAATGTACCTACCTGCGATGCTATACCTATAGAACTAAATGTTCCACCAGCCATAATTACATTACCCAGGGCATCGAAACAAACACTTTCTCCATAATCAAGAGATGGTCCACCCAGATAAGTAGTCCATATCTGAGCACCTACATTATTAAAATAGGCCAAAAATGCATCCTGCACACCACCACCATATATTTTCTGGTAAGCCTTGGCAGTAGAAATATTGGTATTACTTGAAGTATTACCAACGAAAGCAATATTGCCGGTTAGTGCATCGCAGGCTATGCCATTCACTTGCTCCGTACCAGGTCCACCAAAATAGCTACCCCAGGTACGGGTACCGCCACTAGTGAATTTTGCGATAAAGCCATCATTCGTGCCATTCATGGTTGTTTGATATGCACCTATAGTGGTCATACTTACAATACTATTTGTTTGTCCGGCCACATAGATATTTCCCGCTGCATCAACTGCAATGCCATAAGCCTGGTCTTGTGCTGAACCACCATAATACGTATTCCAGGTATTTGCACCTGTGTTAGTGAATTTACCAATACAAGCATCTACCGAACCACTCAATGCGGTTTGATAAGCACCGGCAGAAGCTACAAGGGTAGCACTACCTGTTTGTCCGGCTACATAAATGTTTCCGGAACCATCAACTGCTATTGCATTTAGTTGGTCGGCTCCTGATCCACCATAATAGGTGGCAAAAATGCGGGTATTACCTGCATTATTCAATTTGAAAATAAATCCATCAGATGTACCTCCACCAAAACCAAAACGATAAGCACCAAAAGAACCCATACCCGCTGAACTGGTTGTTCCTGCCAGGTAAACGTTTGGTGTTGCACTATTAGGGTCAATAGCAATGGCTAATCCCTGGTCTGAACCTGTTCCGCCCCAGTAGGTACAATAAGCCAATGTACCTGTAGTATTGTATTTTGCAATAAAGGCATCATAATTAGCACCTGCTGCATGTGCCGACTGGTATACACCACCAGTACCAATACCTGCACTGGTAGAATAGCCCCCAGCAAAAACAACACCTGCTACAGATACTTTTACAGATGTTACCACATCTTCTAATGTACTACCAATATAGGTACTCCATAAAATGTAGGGGTCTATGGTTACACCTCCCTTGTAGTTTCCAGTTTCAAAACAAACCACATTATCATGTAAAACAAACTTTGAAGCTACTGATTTGTGGGTACCAGTTTCAAACGATACTGGTTTCCTTTCTTCAATGGTACCCATTGGTGTTTCAGCAGAAAGATTACCCTCCTTAGTTATTTTTAGGTTGTTAGCACCACCATAAACTATTTTAATATCGCTTACTTTCCCGCCTGGTTTCACATTGAAGTCATACTCTACTTTGTTATCCTTTATGTAAAGCACCCAATCAATATTTGGATACACCTCCTTATAAATAACTCTTTTATATGAATGAGCCGTTACGCCATCGCCACCTAATTGTGCCAAAAAGTAATTTTCATAATAGTCCTGCTCATCATCCGCCACTACCTTAGCATTAGGATTAGCACCCGCAAGAGTAACATCCATACGATAGGTTGATAATTGAGCATTGGCATCTTTACCCTCAATACTTTTAAACTGGTATTGAAGCTGACCCTTGCCCAAAAACAGGCTCATTCCTGGTGTAGATAACTTATATTGTATATCATTTCGTGGATGATTATCCATATCCATTACCTGACCTTTATTCTCCACGAAACACATTGGCTTCTTAAGGCCTTGGGCAAAATCTGATATTTTGGCCTCCTTAGCTGAAAGGGAAACCGATAGCAGAGAGCACATTATAAGGGTTAAGCATTTTGTACTGCGAAAATACATATACTAATATTTTATTGGTTATTCAACAAGAGACTGCAATGTAAGAATTAAATTTGAAATATTGGGGATAGAAATAGAAAAAATGGAGTATGGAATACTCATTTATCTATAATTATTTAATAGAGAGTTATTGTTTCTGATTTAGGCTAATTCTAAGACTAGCCAATCAGGAAAATATTCATATATCGCTCATGCATGTCAGTAGCGTGAATCTCTATCAAAACATAGGTTGATGGCAATATTCCTATAGCTTTTTCGGGCCATTCTATAAAACACCTCACCTGCATTTTGCAAGCCTGTACCAGATAATCTTCCATACCGGCACTTATAGCCTCCCCTTCACTTTTTAAGCGGTACCAGTCCATATGGTATATAATACTGTCCCTGTCTTTCTCCTCGAAGTGATACTCATTTACTAGAGCAAACGTTGGGCTACTCACCGCATCCTCTACCGATAAATAATCGCACAGGTGATGGATAAAGGTAGTTTTACCAGCCCCCATCTCTCCACTAAATGCAAATACTGTGTGTTTATTTAAGGTTTCCCAAAACTGTTTTACTGCAGTATCAATAGTTTGGAGGGTATAGGTGAGTTGTAAAATATTTTGCTTCATAGGTGCAAAATTAGTGGTGATTACGTTTTTTAAATGAAATTTATTTATCGCAGCATTGGTTTGGCACCTGAGTATACCCAGCTATTTCTTTGTCAAGCGTTTATAATACTTGCCAATTGTGAGCCCTTGCACCAGAATAGAAAA